>NZ_JBTYKD010000199.1:0-39864 GCF_054880495.1 Nostoc sp. | reverse complement strand
GGCAGGATTTACTGGGGTACTTGAAAAAATGCAGTTCGGGTAAAGAGTTGATTGAAAAAGGTTTTGAGTCAGATGTTGAACTGTCCGCCGCCTACAACGTTAGTGATTGCGTGCCTTTCTTTACTGATAATGCCTATGTAAATTACAGGTACAACGTTAATTAGGTGTGACAGTTTTAATTATGTATATGCCATATTTAGATGCCTCTGCCTTACCAAATTACTCCTCTGTTTTTCCCAAGTGATGGTTGTGTCGATAATCTCGTCTAAATCATTGTGCTTTGGTTGCCAACCCAAAACCCTACGAATTTTATCAGCACAAGCCGCAACACAGGCAGGATCGCCCGGACGACGTGGTGCGGAAATAACCGGAAAATCTACACCAGAAATAGCCTTGACTCTTTCAATAACTTGTCGCACGCTGTATCCTTGCCCGTAACCGCAGTTAAAAATTTGGCTTTCCCCTCTTTTTTCTAAGTAATCCAAAGCATCTAAGTGAGCAGTCGCCAAATCCTCGACGTGGATATAGTCTCGGATTGCAGTTCCATCAGGTGTGGGAAAATCAGTACCAAAAATTCGTACTTCCGGCTTGCGCTTGAGTGCCGCATCACAAGCAGCCCGAATCAAGTGAGTAGCATTCGGTGACATTTGCCCCAATAGTCCAGTTGGTTCAGAACCTGCTACATTAAAGTAACGTAGAATTACGTATCTTAGTGAAGATGCTGCTGCATAGTCCTGGATCACCCATTCACTCATCAACTTTGAACGTCCGTAAGGATTAATGGGCTGTGTGGGATGCGACTCAATAACAGGATTTTGTTCCACTTCTCCGTACACTGCGGCTGTGCTGGAAAAAATGAGATTGTTAACACCCATAACGCTACAGCAGTGCAGCAAATTTAAGGTGTTGCGGGTGTTATTTGCGTAGTAGTCGAGGGGATGAACTACTGATTCTGGAACAATCAGACTAGCGGCAAAGTGTAAGACGGCGCTGAATTCATGCTGGGCAAAAACTTGATAAAGATGCTCAGTGTCTACTAAATCGCCAATAATTAGTTTCCCGTGTAGTACGGATGCTGATGAACTTGTAGAACAGTTGTCGTAGACCACGACATCATAACCAACTTCCCCCAGTTGACGAACTACATGGGAGCCAATGTAACCAGCACCGCCAGTTACCAATATTTTCTTTTTCATTTCTTTTTCCTTATCTACCTTTACCTAATAAAACAACTCGAATGGTTTTGAAGGCGATCGCTAAATCCAACCAAATGGAATAATTCTTGATGTAATACAGATCGTAAGAAAGCTTTTCATAAGCATCTTCAATAGATGCTCCATAGGGATACATAACCTGTGCCCAGCCTGTAATTCCCGGTTTTACCAAATAGCGTACTTCATAGTAGGGAATCGCTTCTTTGAGTTTGACATCAAATTCTGGTCGTTCTGGACGAGGCCCAATCAGACTCATTTCACCCTGTAAGACGTTCCATATTTGGGGTAATTCGTCAATACGCAACAAACGTAGCCAGTATCCGACTCTGGTGATCCGTGAATCGTGTTGACTAGCCCACTGCGCCCCCAACTTCTCTGCATCCTGATACATGGAGCGAAATTTATAAACTCTAAATGGTTTACCGTACAACCCACTTCGCTGCTGACTATACAATACTGGCCCCGGACTATCTAATCTAATTAGCAATGCAACCAACAACAGAAGTGGTGCAACTAATACTAGTAAAAATAGTATCAATATGATATCGACAACTCGCTTCAGCTTCTTACTGAAGTAACCAGGCATTAGGTTAAAACCATCGCTAAAAGCCAACCATTTATCTTGTAGCAGCGATGAAGGTAGTTTATACCAAAATGTTTCGTAAACATCCGGCAATGTGTAAACCGGAATACCTCGCAAGCGCATCTGCATTAACTGTTGTGCTTCAGATGTGGAAAAATTTATCTGTGTTGTAACTATGACTCCAGACCAGGATTTTTGACTCCATTGCGACAAATCGCTCAGATTTCCCTGATAACTCACATTGCTTTTTGGTAAGTCTATGATTTTTTGATTTTCCTCCGCTAGAACAGTCAACTTTCCTAAAGGATTAAGTCCCAGCAATTTTTGTGTAAATTTAATGGCATTATCCCCTGCTCCTAGTATCAACCAACGACTTTTCTCTTCGTGCGATCGCACTAATTTCACTGTCACCAAGCGCAATATTACCGCCCAAATGGTAAAGATTCCCAAGCTAGGTAGAAAGACACTCCGCCAGGATACCGGATTATGTTGGGCAATACCTGACAAGTAAATGAGCGCAGAAATAAAGAATGCGATCGCAATGTTACAAACAATAATTCGAGCCGGCGCTCTCAAACCTGCAATTTGCCGTTCTGGATAGTAAGCATCTGCTAAATAAAATGCTGCAAGTATCATGCAAACAAATTCATAAAGCAATGGATTGACCCAATGTAAGGGTTGATCTAAACGCAACCATTGTGCGATCGCTAAACAAATGAGCAAGCCAAAAATATCCCCTAACAAGAGCAATATTGGTAGGCTGCGGACTATATTTGGCAACCTAGGATTGGCAGGGTAACTAACATAACTTGTAAGAGTCATTGATTTTGATTATTTTTCAGTATCCTGGTAGTTATTTCTTCCTTAAAACCAGCAATAAATTCAAAGATGGTAATACTAAAAACTAGCCGTATTGTGTCAAAGCATAGAGAAATGAGAAATTTTTCTAATGCTCTGTTTTTCAAAGCAATTGGGTATTGAGTATTAGAAGCTGGGAGGGAAATTGTCAGTGCCTTTGCATAGTATGTCTATAGAAAACATATTTTACTTGCGTTGGCTATCCGACTCACACGATAGATTTAAAGTTCTTGCTTTGACATTTGCATAATGCCATGAATGTAGTCTCTATAAACTTTAAATTTAAATCATTACAGTAAATTTACTTTGAAAGTACATATTTACAAAGTGATAAAGTAATAGCAAAAAATTTATTTTATCTGATAAAACGCTGTGATCAACTTCATATCAAGTATTTTAATTGATAAAATGCTGTTATCAACTTCATATTAAGGATTATCATTGCTGAAGGTACAGTATATTCACATACATTTGGTATTAAAGGAATTTAAAACTTTAATAAAGAATATCAAAAGTACGTTGACATTTAGATAATATTTCTGGGATAAGAAAAGATGTAATAAAAAGGAAAGCGATCTGAGAAAATTACAGATAGGTCTGGTATTTTATCTATATTTAGTTTTGTAAATAATTAAACCTAAGTATGTCCAAATTACTATCTTGGACTACCAAAGTTGAGGAGCAAAATTAGTAAGTATTTCAGGTATTCGCAACATATTCCATGCCTCCTAACCAAGAAGACCAAAACTCCCTAGATTTGCAACAATACTCGCTGATTCTGAAAAGGCGTTGGCTAGTCATAGCTGCGGTGACTGCCTCTATTTTTGGACTCTCAGCTTTAATTGCCATCAGACAAAAACCAAGTTATGAAGCAGAAGGTAAGTTGCTTTTCAGTAAAACTGACCGTGTTTCTTCACTGACAAGTCCCTCGGCACAAGTTGGAGAGTTAAACGGTGTGACTCAACTAAGCAGCCCATTGGATACAGAAGCAGAGATAATTCGCTCCAATCCAATAGTTAACAAAACCATTACTAGCCTAAGCCTGACAGATAAGAAAGGAACACCTCTAAAAATAGATGAGTTTCTCAAAAAACTCAAGGCTAAAAGTATCCGAGGTACAGATATTTTGGCGATTTCTTACCGCAGTGGCGATCCAAAAGAAGCCGCAGCTGTTGTGAATTCGGTGATGAAATATTACCTGGCAAATAATATTAGCGTTAATCAAGCCCAGGCAAGGGTTGCAAAGAGATTTTTGAGTAACCAATTGCCTGATGTAGAGGCAAGGGTAGTTAGAGCAGAGACAGCTTTGCGTAAGTTTAAAGAAGAAAACAAGGTAGTTGCCTTAGACCAAGAAGCTACCACAGGTGTAGAAAGGCTCAATGAGTTATGTGGTCAGATAACTCAAGTTCAGTCCAACTTGGTAGATGCCGAAACTCGCTCACAACTTCTGCAACGTCAATTGAAATTGAATTCGCTGCAAGCTGTGGATATGGGCAATTTAAGTCAATCAAAAGCTGTGCAGGAGGTGCTAACAGAATATCAGAAAGTGGAAAACGAGTTAGCGGTGGCACAGACTCGCTATACAAATGAACATCCAGCGATCGTTAATTTGATGGCAAAAGCAGCAGCTCTCAAAAAACAGTTAGCAATGCGAGTTACGGAAAACGCGGGCAGCGAAAAATCTGTACCAACGCAAAATTTACAGATGGGGGAACTCAAGCAGACTCTGACTGCTCAGTTGGTACAGTCCGATGTGGAACGTTTGGCATTAGCCAATCGAATTAAGGTTTTGCAGGATGCATACACAATGTCGCAAAAACGGTTGGGTGTCTTACCCCAATTGCAACAAAACCAGCAACAGCTAGAGCGACAGTTGCAAGTAGCACGAGGAACTTATGAAGAACTGCTGAAGCGATCGCAAGAAGTGGATGTCGTTGTCAATCAAAATGTCGGTAATGCACAGGTGGTATCTATGGCTTTACTTCCTAACAAAGCACCTGACAAAATTATACTCTACCTTGCGCTGGGTGGATTTTTGGGAATTTTATTAGGTGTGGGGATAGCTTTAATATTGGAAGCTATGGATCAATCCCTGAAAACTATTGAGCAAGCTCAAAAGCTATTTAATTATCCGTTGCTCGGTACAATTCCTCACTTAGGTCAAAAATCTAAAGGTGGTGAGGCAGAGTCTTTATTAGAACTGTCAATGAGAGACAATCCTTACTCGGCAGGAAATTCAGCGTTTGAGATGCTTCAGACCAACTTGGATTTTACCGTTTTTGATAAACCCCTAAAAGTAATTGCTGTGGTTAGTTCAAGTCCAGGTGAAGGTAGGTCATTTGTGGCATCTAAGCTGGCAGTAGCTAATGCACGTATGGGACGTAAAGTGCTGTTGGTAGATGCGGATATGCGTCACTCCTGCCAACAACAAATCTGGAAATTACCCAACTTGCTAGGACTAAGTAATGTTTTAGTCAGTCAAGCAGAGTTTTCCCGCACTACCCAAGAAGTAATGGTTAACTTAGATGTGCTAACCGTTGGAACAATTCCACCTAATCCGGCAGCATTGCTAGACTCACAGCGCATGGCTTTGTTAATTCAAGAGGCAGCCAAAGATTATGATTGTGTCATTATTGATACTCCTGCCTTGAGTGTGTTTGGTGATGGACTGATGCTAGGCAAGATGGCAGATGGGGTATTGCTGGTTGTACGTCCTGGAGTGCTTGACTCTGCTGTTGCTAAGAGTACGAAGATGATGCTTGAGCAAGCGCGATCGCATGTTTTGGGAATGGTGGTGAATGGAGTTACTGCTGATAGTGGTTATATCTACTACAGCAAGAAGGGCTATTACGACAAAAATAGTAGCGATGCCTACGGCGGCAAGCTACGGAATAGCAAGGATAAAGTGAAGTTGCCTAATATAAGATTTTCCTAACCTTTTAGTCCAATTTTTAAGCAATTTATTCTCTATGTTCAGAAAAAGTAATTTATCCAACGAAAATATTTTTAGTGAAAAATAGCTTACTAAAGAATGGTTTCTACAACACAGTGGGGGGAGTAGTCCGAATCGGACTAGCTGTACTCACAATTCCCATACTAATTAAGATGCTGGGAATTGAGGAATATGGTTTGTGGACACTGGCTTATGCGGTAGTGCAAGTGGTTAATTTAGCCGAGGCAGGTCTTTCTGTCGCAACTACAGTATTTGTCTCACAGGACATAGATAAAGAAGATGCCGATAATTTATCCAATTCTCTTTCAGAGACATTGACTGTAACTTTTGGGGGGATGCTGATATTTGCAACCCTTGCCGCTATTGCTCTATTATTTGGTGCTGAACTAATTGTTAGTTTATTTCCTAAATTAGGGCAAGTTCAACAACTAACACTTCAACATGCTTTACAGATTGGTGGGTTAGTAGTGTGGGCAAGATTGCTTCAAAGGGTTTTGATTGGTGTGGAACAAGCCTATCAACGTTATGATTTGACAAATTTATTCAATACAATTGAATCGCTATTGCTTTCTTTCGGAATGTTAATAGTGACTTGGCTAGGAGGACGGACAATCGCCCTCATGCAGTGGCAAGCTGTAGCAGCTATAGCAATTTTATTAAGTCATGTCTGGGTATTCCGAACTTTAACCCATAACATAAAACTGCACGTAAACTGGAACCAAAAAAGAGGATTAGCAATAGCTCGATATAGTTTGATGACGTGGCTAACCTCGTTAGGGGGAATGATTTTTGCCAGAGGCGATCGCCTAATTGTAGGAGCTTTATTAGGTTCTAAAGTATTGGGGGTTTATGCAACAATTACCGATCTCACAACAGTGATTAGTCGATTATCAGATTTACCTGTGCAGCCTTTACTTCCTGCTCTCAGCAAGATAAGAACAATACTAGATAAAGATAAAAGTAAGCTGCAACAACAGATTAAGCAAGCAGTTGAAATTAATACACTAATTGCATTAGGACTAGGAACTGTATTTTTTACACTGGCACCGTTTCTTATGCATGTAATGCTTGGAGATGTAGTTACTAGTGAATATATTTTGGCATTCCGAATCCTTACTATTATTGAGATATTCCATTCATTGTATGCAGTAGGATATTACGTTTTGTTCAGTGTGAATGCAGTTGTAGAGAGTCTCGTAATTCACTTATTCAGCAGTCTACTTTCTATTCTGTTAATTTTAATTTTTTCAAATATGTTTGGATTAATAGGAGCAGTTCTAGGTAATGCGGGATTTTTGTGTGTTTTGTCTGCAATATTCTTAGCAATGAATAAGCTAGGCATAAGTCCAAAAATATGGTGTAGATGGTATAAGATTCCCTTAACATTATTTTGTATTTTTACTATTATTAGTTGTTCCCTTATTAAGCATTTTTATGTACTACTATTTATGGAAATTATACAGATTATAGCTTTGAATAAATGGTTTGTTGATACGCAGAATATAAAAACCAATATTTCATTACTTTTTTCAAAAAAATAGTTAAAAAATAAATATTCATTATTGAAGTAAAAAAAGTTATCTAGTTTAGGTTAGTTGATTGTTAACAGTATATTATAAAAATTAGCAAAATGATACTGCATCAATTTCTTTCAGATATTTACGAAAGCTGCTTTTTAATTTTATCTAGATTAAAGTTTTAATTTTTAATGCTTAATCCGTAAATAAATATCTTTGCAAAATTATATATAAGGAAACAACAGTAAATGGCTTCCAATTTATTTTCTGTTATATTAATTGCAATAATTGCACTTTTACTATTTATTTGGATAAATGCTTTTTTCAAAAAGTATTTATTTATCCTCATTCTAGGATTTATAGTCAGGGTATTTTTGATTTTTATTCAGGAGCAGACACATTTCTTGGGGGATGGTGATATCGTGGACTACTTGCCCTCCTTAGAAACATTTAGTCAGGCTGTAAGTACTGATCTCTTGAGCTATATTCAACCACACGTTCCCTTCTATAATATTCTTTATCCAGGCTGGATATTCAATGCTTTTGGAGAGTCTGGACTTTGGGTCATAAGAACTTTCAATGCAACTTTAGGTGTAGCTGCTATTGCTCCATTGGTATGGATTAACCAAATTATCTTCGGGAAAAAACTCAGTGAGTTACAGGTAGCGCTTGTTATATTCTGGCCAACTTGGTTGCGTTACAACATTGAGCTTGGACGATCTGCACCTAGTGTCTTAGCAGTTCTATGTGGCATATCTGGTTTGCTTGCAATAATTAGTTATCCAAAAGCTCGCAACAATTTATTAGTACAAGTTTATACATGCATAGGGGTCTTTTTTAGTTGTTATCTAAGAATACATTACATAGCCTATTTCATACCGATTGCATCACTAGCATTCTTAACTCAGGTGCAAAAATTAAAAATCTCACCGTACATACGTCCAATTGTATATTTTATTTCTATTATCCTGACACTGTTAATCACTTTTGCGACAGTTGGTATATATCAGCAATTATCTCAAGGAAATAATAGTGGGATGATATTTGAATCTACAGAAAGCGCCTTAGGTTATTTAGAAATGAGAGAAGAAGGGAATTCTGCCTACCTTCAGGGTGTTTACCCCAGAACTCCTTTTGATTGGATTTGGTATTCACCTCTTCAAGGTTTCTATTTCATGTTTTCACCAATGCCTTGGGATGTCCATACTGCATTTGCAGCTGGTAGTTCACTACAGGCATTAATTCTATTTTTACTATGCTTTCAAGCACTAAAAAAAGGCTGGAAACTTTTTAAAAGCAATAAAAGGATAAAATTATTATTACTTTCATTCTTTTTTGTTGCCCTTGCTTTTGGCTCCGTGACTAAAAATGCAGGAGGTGCTGAAAGATGGAGGCTACCTTCAACTCTCATATTAATTATAACAACCACAAGCATATTAGACTACTCAAAACAATTAGTTCAGGCAAGAAAATCTCCATTAATACCATATATCTAACTGTATTTTTTAGTAAAGGTTTTGATTGCATTCAATCTGTATAAAGCTGAGGAAAATAACAGATGAAATTGAAAATTATAATATTCTCTACTAGCTTAGGTCTAGGGGGAGCAGATCAACAAGTAATCGCATTGGCTTCTAATCTTATTAACAGAGGTCATCAAGTTAAGATTGTGTCAATGGTACCTCTTGGAATTATGGGATTAGAAGCTCAGTCTCACGGATTTGATATTGCGACTCTTAATATGTCACCAGGCGTTCCAGAACCCAGGGTAATCCCAAAATTAATACACCTGATAAATGACTGGCAACCTCACATCATACATTCTCATATGTTACATGCAAATTTGTTAGCCAGAATCGTCCGACTTTTTACAAGGGTTCCAGTTATTATCTCTACAGCGCATAACGTAGATGAAAGTAATGGTGCGCGTTGGCGAGGAATTGCTTACAGATTTACGGACTTTCTTTGTGATTTGACAATTTGTATAAGTAAAGCTGGATTAGAACGTTATATTCAGATAGGACTGGTTTCCAAAGGAAAAGCAAGATTTATTCCTAACTTTGTGAATACAAATAAATTTAAGTTTGACTCAGAATTAAGAAGTAATATTCGTTCTAAATTAGGACTTGGAGATAAATTTATATGGTTGGCAGTTGGACGCTTAGATGCAGTGAAAGATTATCCCACCACAATCAAGGCATTTACGATTGCCTTAAAGCAAAACCCAAATGCTTTATTAATTATTGTTGGGATAGGAAAACTCAAGTCAGACATTGAAGAATTAGTAAAAGAACTACAAATCGAGTCAAATGTCATATTTTTAGGCGCTCGTAGCGATGTAGTGGCATTAATGAATGCCGCTGATGCATATTTAATGTCTTCTGCTTTAGAAGGAATGCCAATAGTTTTATTAGAAGCAGCAGCAACACAACTACCAATTGTTTCTACAGATGTTGGTGGTACAAGAGAGACAATATTGGATGGCGAAAGTGGATTTTTAGTACCATCAAAAAATCCTCAAGTACTAGCCGAAGTAATGTCAAAAATGATGGCAATCCCAGAAGTAGAACGATTACAAATGGGGCAAAAAGGGAGAGAATTTGTTCTTGCTAACTACAGCACAGAAGAAGTTGTTACACAATGGGAGCATTTGTATTGCAACCTACTAGAACAACATCAGATTGCAGCTTCTATTTAGGGTAAATTTTCATTACTAATTTGGGAATATTTTCTATGTTGAAAAAACTTTCAGTTGTCACCACAGTCTATAACGGAGAACCATATTTTGATAGAGCAATTCCCAGCATTTTGAATCAGACATACAGTGATTTTGAATGGATTATTGTAGATGATGGTTCGACAGATGCAACTCCTGAAATGTTGGCAAAAGTTGCACAAAAAGATAGTCGAGTCAAGATTTTTACTTCTGGACACTTAGGTCGTGCGAAGGTTCTGAACTATGCTATTGAAAAGGCGCAAGGAGAATATATAGCTAACCAAGATTTTGATGATATTAGTTACCCAGAGCGGCTCCGCCTCCAGGTAGAATTTTTGGATGCTCATCCAGAAGTTGGTGTTGTTGGATGTAATTACATCCTAGAAGACGAGAATCGAAAAGAACGTTATGTCAAAATGCCTGCAACTGAGCATGACCAACTTATAAAGACAATGGCAAAATGCATACCTTTTGCTCATACACTAGTCGCTTTCAAGAAACAAGCTTGGTTACAAGCGGGAGGATATCCTGATGTGGAGGATTCAGAAGAGTTACGGTTGTGGATTACATTTGCCAAACATGGTTGGCTTTTGGCAAGTATTCCCGAAACTTTAGGTACACATTGGGTTTACCCAAAAAGTTTTTGGCATCAAAATTTTCAATATTCCCAGCGTCAAAAACAGTTAGCTGGTGTACAATGGCAAGCCATTCGGGAACTGAATTTGCCATTGTGGATGGGCATTTATCCTATAGGACGGCAGGCATATTTATATGCACCGAATCAACTAAAGTCCTTTGTGCGCCGTTTTCTAGCCGGCTCAAAAGAAAAAACTCTAGAATATAGCAAATCTAATTAATAACCCAAATTGCTAGTTATCAAAAAACGCCTATTTTTAAGTAAAAAGTCTTAATAAGTCTTAAGAATTAGTATTTATAGATACACAAAAATCCGATTTTTGTATCTATCTAATTGATACGATTATTGGGTACTAACTAGCAACTTACGTTAATATTCTTTGTCACAATTTTGTAACTCATGTGAGGTTGCTGTGTATGAAATATTCCCAAAAACCTGTCATACTCTATATCATTACAAAATCAGAGCTTGGTGGTGCTCAAAAAAATGTTTATGATTTAATCGAAAATTTTCGCAAAGACTATGAAATCCACCTGGCAACTAGTCAATTAGGTTTACTAACAGAATTTGTTAGTGATTTAGATGTTGCTATACATTTAATTTCTAACTTAAGTCGTGATATTAAATTCTCAGGTGAATTTCTCGCTATCAAAGAATGTATTTCATTGATTAATAAAATTAAACCTGATATCATTCATGCACATAGCAGTAAAGCTGGTGTTATAGGACGTATTGCTGGATGCATATCCAAGACACCTGTTATCTTTACGGCACATGGTTGGGGTTTTACTCAGGGAACGGCTCCATTTCAACGAACCGTGGCGCTGATAGCTGAAAAATTATTGTCACCACTGTCTGCGAAGCTAATTTGTGTCTCTGAAAGCGGTCGTCAGCAAGCCCTAAAGTTTGGTGTTGGCAATAAAAATTCACTCCACGTCATTCATAATGGCATTGCGAATATTCCTCTGTGCATTGCGGATTCTTCACAACAGCCACCTCGGCTAATTATGGTAGCACGATTTCAAGAACCAAAAGACCAACCAACTGTACTTCGATCGCTCGCTCAACTGCAAAACCCCTCGATTCATCTTGACCTAGTTGGTAGCGGTCCATTCCTAGAGTCATGTAAAGCTTTAGCGCAATCGTTGGGAATTGCAAAGCAGGTTTCTTTTCTAGGCGATCGCACAGATGTACCCGATTTATTAGCGCAATCGCAAATTTTTATCCTTAGCTCACATTATGAAGGCTTGCCTATCAGCATTTTAGAAGGGATGCGTGCGGGCTTGCCAGTTGTTGCAACTAACGTCAATGGTATTCCCGAAGAAGTTGAAAATGGAAAAACAGGCTTATTAGTACCGCCTAAAGATATAAATGCACTGGCTAACGCATTACAAACTCTGATTGAGTCTCCTTCTCTTCGTCTGCAAATGGGTGAAGCAGGTAAATTAAAATTTGATCAAGAATTTACAATTGAGCGGATGATAAATGAAACCAAAATAGTATATGAGAACATACTCAACGAAAAATCAAATAAATTAGTTCGATTTAATTTGGGGGTTAAAGCTGGCACCAGTTCGACCAGTAGCAATCCAAATTACTGAGCGAACGCAATCTCGTAAAATGTGTACCCAGGATTCAAATTCAAATCCTCTTGAAGGTACTACAAGTGGGGTGATAATAATCCCGCGACTTCCCAAAACTATTGATGCGATCGCTTTTGCTCTACTCATGTGATAATCCGACGTAATCAAGTAAATATGGTTGAACTTTTGGGCAACAAAATCTTCTACCAAAGTCGTAAAATTAGTTACAGTATCTGTGGCTCTACCATCCAAATGTAATTGTCGCTCTGGAATATTAAACCGCTGAAAAATACGGCGATTAATTTCTAAGTACCAAGCATAATCAGAAACCCAAATATCCAAATTTTTGTGAGATTGCCAAAAGCGACCAGCAAATTCCATCCGTTCGCTATCACTCCCTAACACAAAAATTGCCTGCGGAATTGGGGCTAGATGGAGTGCAACCGCTAGCCTAACAGGAATAATACTAATCAAAATTAGTAAAGCAATTAAAACTAAGGTTAACTGTCCTTGTTTGCGCTTGAAGTAAAAACGCAACTTTTCTTGAGAATGGTTTTTTCGCAAACCATGTTTACGGTTTTTCATTCAAATCGCCTTCTTAGTTTCTTCTCTAACAAAACCTCCTTGTTGTTTATATTATCATTTACAATGAAATTACTAAAAAAAATCATTAGAAAGCCGTACTATAAATTGGTTAATAGCCTTCCTAAGCCCATAGCTAATCAATTACTATTAATAAGTAGCTTAATTAATAGAAATACGTGGTCTATTGGGATTTATTTTGGTGGTTCTCCTTTTAATTTAACTGCACCTACAAATGTAAAAAATCCAGTATTGACTCACCAAGATGTATCTGATGTTAGAGCCGCATTTGTTGCAGACCCCTTTATGATTAAAGTTGATCAAACCTGGTTTATGTTTTTTGAGGTTTTAAATAACGGTACACGTCGAGGGGAAATTGGACTTGCAACGAGTGAAGATGGAACTAATTGGAAATATGAACAGATTGTAATTGCCGAACCATTTCACTTATCTTATCCATACGTTTTTGAATGGAATAATGAATATTACTTGATTCCAGAAAGTTATCAAGCAAACTCGATCCGACTTTACAAAGCATTAAATTTTCCCACAGAATGGAGTTTCGTTGGCAATCTCCTTAATGATGGATTTTTTGTAGATTCCTCTATTTTCCGTTACGCTGACAAATGGTGGATGTTTGCTGAAACTAATGCTGATCACAAACATGACACCCTGCGTCTTTACTATGCAGAGGATTTGCTCGGTTCTTGGTTGGAACACCCAAAGAGTCCAATTGTCAGTAACAATGCACACATAGCTAGACCAGCCGGTAGAGTTTTGGTGATGAACGATCAGATTTTTCGTTTTGCCCAAGACTGTCAGCCAGCTTATGGTACTCAGGTAAGAGCATTTGAGATTACCGAGTTAACGACTACAAGTTATCAAGAAAGACAAATTGAACAAAATTTAGTGTTGAAACCGAGTAATTATGGTTGGAATAGTAGTGGTATGCACCACATCGACGCTCATTTGATCCATGAGGGAAAATGGATCGCTTGTGTAGATGGTCGAGCTTAAATCCTGATATTAATATGCTTTTTAACAGGTTCACTCACATTCGCGGATTAAAACTAGCTCCCGTCCTCCCAGTCACAACCCACAAAATTGATCGCCCACAATCTCGCAATATCCGCACCAAGGTTTCTGACTTGTCTCCTTGCGAAGGAACCTCCACAGGTGTAACTGCAATTCCGTGACTACCGAGAACGATCGCCGCGATCGCTCTTGCCCTCTTCATGTGATAATCGGATGTAATTAGATAAATATGCTGTAACTTCTGCCTGACAAAATCTTCTACCAAAGTCGTAAAATTGGTTACAGTATCCGTTGCTCTACCATCTAAGTGCAACCGCTGATTCGGAACGTCAAACTGTTGGAAAATACGGCGATTAACATCCAGATTCCTAGCATAATCAGAAACCCAAATATCTACATTAGTGTGCGATCGCCAAAATCGGGCAGCAAACTCCATTCTTTCGGAAGCACCCCCCAAGACTAAAATAGCCTGGGGTATTGGGGCTTGATGGAGTGCAACAGCTATTCTTACAGGAATAATACTAGCGAAGAAAAAGGCGATCGCCAAAACGAGCATTACCAATATTTTTTGGGTATTTAAACTCAAAAGTATGTTGCTACTGTTAGCTACTACGAAACCAGGAATCAAGCCGAGAAATTTACGTCGCCCCTTCATCATAAAATGTCAAATTTCAAAACAAGCTTAATTAAATGTCGCATTGATTGGTTTGACAATATTTGGCATTATCTATAAATCCCTGCAACTTATTCAAGGGAATTATCTGGAATGCTGACCCACCCTGTACCTCAGCAGTGATGTAAGCAAACTTTTGCCCACTATAAAATTGGTCACGTCCAACTTTGGTGATATATCGAGACTTCTGGAAGTCATTGGCAATATTAGAATTATAAATATTTTGTAACAATTTTACTGCTTTGGCATTTTTTGTGGTGAATTTGAGGCGTTTATCACCACTAACGGTTATGCCTTCTTTACTCACTGTCCCATTTTCAGAAGTGACATTAGCATAAAAGTATAAATTTCCCTTTGTACCCTCGTAGCCGTGGGCTTCGCTGTTGTATCTCACAGTTGGTAATTGAGGTTTGGTTTTTGCCCATTTCACAACGCTGTTGATATTTTGCCCTGGAAGCGCATTTGCCGGAGTCACAGCCAAAATAACTGCGATCGCACACAGGGTAACATTGAATAAATAGTTAAATTTACAACTTTTGTCCATAGTATTTTCCCTCTATGTAAATACTGATATTTAGAGATTAAACCAGCACCAATTAAGAATTACTTCCAGCCCGGTATCAGTTGTGAGTATAAATTTATTAGTATTAAAAATAACTTAACATCGTCTAATGACCACTGTCCAGTGACTAGGAAGCAGGAGAGGCGGGGAGAAATTAAATTTATCAAGAGCAGATGACGGGATGGAAAAAAAGAAATCGGGACAGAGTTCTCAACCTCCTACTTAGTTACAAAACTTATATTTTATCTCAAGCAAACCGAGGTATGCATTTTAAGACTGGATACATTCGAGATCGAGGTTATACACACTTCTTAATAAACCAGCTTTGAGAACGCAAAACGTTCTAATCTAAAAGCTAACTGGGTTAATTTACTGGCACTTTTGCAGGCAGTACTTTCAAGTTCATAAAGCATAGACACACCGATGTGTCAAGCCTCAAAACGACCCAGACTTAACATATAAACGATTATGATGGGAGTTTTACAAAGCCGATGAGTGTTAAGGCGAGTGGTGGAAGCTCAGTTGCGCGTCCGCAACTATATCAAACCCTAACTGTAGCCACAATTACCCAAGCGGATCAGCAAGACCGCTTTTTGGGAAATGGTGAATTAAATGAACTGGCAAGCTATTTTGCATCTGGTGCAAAGCGTCTAGAAATTTCCCAGACGCTGACGGATAATGCCGAGATTATCGTATCTCGCGCTGCCAACCGGATTTTTGTCGGTGGTTCGCCAATGGCTTTTTTAGAAAAGCCCAGAGAAATAGAAATAGTACCTGTTAGTGCTGGTGCTAATGTTCAGCAAGGGATGCAACTAGGAACTATAACCTACGTTGAAAGTCGTGGTGGGTTTCTAGAAAATTTACGCTCAATCTTTAACTCATCTCCCAGCGGCCCGATACCCCCAGGTTTCAGACCAATTAACATTGCTCGTTATGGTCCGAGCAACATGGCCAAGAGCTTGCGGGATTTATCCTGGTTCTTGCGTTACGCCACTTATGCGATCGTTGCTGGCGACCCCAACATCATAGCGGTGAATACACGGGGTTTGCGGGAAATAATTGAAAATGCCTGCTCTGGTGAAGCAACGCTAGTAGCTTTGCAGGAAATCAAAATCGGGTCACTTTCCTTTTTCCGCAACGATGCTGAGGCTACAGAGATTGTGTCTCAGTACATGGATGTTTTGTTAACAGAATTCAAAGCAGCCACACCTTCAAATAAAGTGCGTCAACGCCCCTCTAGCGACCAGCAGGGGTTGCAACTGCCGCAAATTTACTTCAATGCCGCAGAACGACGTCCCAAGTTTGTGATGAAAACTGGGTTATCAGCTAGCGAAAAAAATGAGGTAATCAAGGCTGCATATCGGCAAATCTTTGAGCGTGATATTACCCGTGCTTATAGTTTGTCGATATCTGACCTAGAATCCAAGGTGAAGAATGGCGACATCTCTATGAAGGAGTTTGTCCGTCGTCTAACTAAATCTCCCCTTTACCAAAAACAGTTTTACCAGCCTTTTATTAACAGCCGAGTCATCGAACTAGCTTTCCGTCATATTCTAGGACGGGGGCCAAGTAGCCGCGAAGAAGTACAAAAATACTTTTCGATTATTTCTAACGGTGGTCTACCAGCCTTGGTAGATGCCTTAGTAGATTCTGCTGAATATGGCGACTATTTTGGCGAAGAGACAGTGCCCTACCTCCGGGGTCTGGGTCAAGAAGCACAAGAATGTCGCAACTGGGGACCGCAGCAAGACCTGTTTAACTACAGTGCGCCTTTCCGCAAGATACCTCAGTTTATTACCACATTTGCTGCTTACGAGCAACCCCTACCAGACCAACATCCTTACGGTTCTGGAAATGACCCCTTGGAAATTCAGTTTGGGGCGATTTTCCCGAAAGAAACTCGCAACCCCAGCACCCGTCCGGCTCCTTTTGGCAAGGATACCAAACGCATCCTAATTCACCAAGGAGCAGGGATTAATAACCAAAATAGCAATCCCAAGGCGCGGGGTGAAGCTCCTGGTACTCTTGGCCCCAAGGTGTTCAAGTTAGATCAACTGCCTGGTACCATTGGTAAAAAGGCTGCTAAAGGTTCTAGCGTCAGATTCTCCGAAAGCTCCACGCAAGCAGTGATTAGAGCTGCTTATTTGCAAGTTTTCGGTCGGGATCTCTACGAAGGTCAGCGCCCGAAGGTATTGGAAATCAAGCTGGAAAACGGCGACATCTCTGTGCGGGAGTTTATCCGCTCTTTGGCTAAGTCGGATGTATTCCGCAATCTGTACTGGACATCGCTGTATGTTTGTAAAGCGATCGAGTATATTCACCGCCGCTTGTTGGGTCGTCCAACCTATGGGCGTCAAGAAATCAACAAATACTTTGACATCGCTTCAAAACAGGGCTTTTACGCCGTGGTTGATGCCATTATTAACAGCGTAGAATACAACGAAGCATTTGGTGAAGATACGATTCCTTACGAACGGTATCTGACTCCTGGTGGTGTATCAGGGCGACAATTGCGCGTTGGTAGCATTCGTGATGATGTTGCCGCGAAAGTCCAGAAGGAAGTAACGCCGAGCTTTGTGACACTGGGTACAGTCACAGAAAACCGCTCAGAACCAGATATTCAGTTCCGCATTAACCAAGGTGTCAGCAAGCAACGGGAACAAACCAAAATCTTCAAGCTGGTATCCAATATCAGTGACAAAGTTGCAGTCCAAACTTTGATTAGCGCTGCATATCGTCAGATTTTTGAACGGGATATTGCACCCTACATCGCCAAAAATGAATTTACGGCGTGGGAAAGTAAGCTGGGGAATGGCGAAATCAGTGTCAAGGAATTTATTGAAGGTTTGGGTTACTCTAACCTCTACCTGAAAGAGTTCTACACACCCTACCCCAATACCAAAGTGATTGAGTTGGGAACTAAACACTTCCTGGGACGTGCGCCATTAGACCAAGCCGAAATCCGCAAGTATAACCAGATTTTGGCTACTCAAGGTATTCGTGCCTTTATTAGTGCCCTGGTAGAAAGTGTGGAATATAACCAAGTGTTTGGTGAAGATACGGTGCCTTTCCGTCGCTTCCCGACCCTACCTGCGGCAAACTTCCCGAATACCGAGAAGCTGTACAACCAGCTTACTAAGCAAAACGATGAGGTAGTTGTACCGAGCTTTAAGCCAGTGCAACCGCGCGTCGGATTTAGTAACGATACACCGCTTTCGACGCAGGCGATCGCAGATATAGCAGCGCAAGCAAATGGTCTAAACCAGAGCCAGCGCTCATTTGCTGAACTAGGTCGTTCCTACAACGATGGTAGCGGCCAATCTGTGGAACTGGGTGTACGTAAACATGCACGTATTTATCGTCTCACGGAAAGCACCAACCAAGTTGAAACACAACAGGCAATCAACGCCATTTACCGTCAAGTGTTGGATGTATTTAGCGAGGAAGTGCCTGATAATTTCCGCCGTCCTGACCTAGACAGCAAACTCCAGAATGGTGAAATTTCCATCCGGGAGTTTGTGCGTGAACTAGCCAGTTCCGAAATCTATCGCCAGCGCTTCTTATCACCTTATCCTCATGCCAAGGTGATTGAGTTCCTCTTCCGTCACTTGTTAGGGCGTACACCCGCAACTCAGGAAGAAATTCGCCAGTATAACCAGCTGTTGAGCGATAGCGGTTTGTCAGCTGCTGTAGAAGCAATACTCGAAAGTCCAGAATATAGCCGCTACTTCGGTGAGGATGTTGTGCCTTACAACCGCTTCCCATCACTGATGGCAGGTAACTAGCTCGGTAGTGTCGCGGTTGATTAGGGAGTAGGGATTGGGTACTGGGGGCTTAGGGACTTAATTCTCTTCCCAATGCCCAATACTTCTCTACGAGAGGCTGCGCCAACGGCTTCTCTACGAGACGCTACGCGAACGCTCAGTACAAGTGCCCAATGCCCCATTCGTAACCTTTCGTAATACCGCTCTCAGATTGCAGCTAAAACAGTGAATTCTGAAAAGCAATATTACAAAGTGTTAAGAACAGTCATAAATGCTCAACAGAATACCGGAAAATGTTTTGCGGAAGGTAATTGAGTTTTAAAGCTTGTCTACTTATGTTGACTCAGGCAAACTCGTTATTTATTAGCCGTAGCAGTGATGAAACTGTTGTGTCTAAAAAGACGAGAAAACAAACTCAGTAAACCAAATTTAAAGTCGCACCAGTTTAATCAAATCCTGGTTTCATTCGTACTGGAGGAATCCATTAATGAGTATCGTCACGAAAGCTATCGTGAATGCTGATGCAGAAGCCCGCTATCTCAGCCCTGGTGAGTTAGATCGGATCAAATCCTTTGTTGCAAGTGGTGAGCGCCGTGTACGGATTGCTCAAGTTTTGTCAGAAAACCGGGAACGGCTAGTTAAGCAAGCTGGCGATCAACTGTTCCAAAAGCGTCCTGATGTTGTATCTCCTGGTGGGAACGCTTACGGTCAAGAATTGACTGCTACTTGTCTGCGTGACCTCGATTACTACCTCCGCCTCGTTACCTACGGTATCGTTGCTGGTGATGTTACACCTATTGAAGAAATTGGTGTTATCGGTGCCCGTGAACTGTACAAGTCCTTGGGAACTCCTATCGATGGTGTTGCTGAAGGTATCCGTGGGTTGAAGAATGTCTCTGCTACCTTGCTGTCTGGCGAAGACGCTGCTGAAGCTGGTAACTACTTCGACTACCTAGTTGGCGCCCTACTGTAGGGTGAAACTGTTTACCTACTGAAACAGAAGTATTGCAATACGGTTGGAAATAAGGAATTAACAACATGGCTCAAGACGCAATTACCGCTGTCATTAACTCCGCAGACGTTCAAGGTAAGTACCTCGACTCTTCTGCTTTAGAGAAGCTAAAAAGCTATTTCTCCACTGGCGAACTGCGGGTACGTGCTGCTAGCACCATCAGCGCCAACGCTGCTGCGATCGTCAAAGAAGCTGTAGCAAAATCTTTGCTATACTCTGACATCACCCGTCCTGGCGGCAATATGTATACTACCCGCCGTTATGCTGCTTGCATCCGTGACTTGGACTACTACCTCCGCTATGCTACCTACGCTATGTTAGCTGGCGATCCTTCCATCCTTGATGAGCGTGTACTAAATGGCTTGAAGGAAACCTACAACTCCTTAGGTGTTCCCGTTGGTGCTACTGTGCAAGCTATCCAAGCAATTAAACAAGTAACCGCTAGTTTAGTTGGTTCTGACGCTGGTAAGGAAATGGGTGTTTACTTAGACTATATCTCTTCTGGCTTAAGCTAAGAGCTAGTTTGCGCTTAAGAATTTAGGTGCGGCTTTATTAAGGTCTGGAAATCAACCGTGAGTGCTAGAACGTTATATTGCTTATCTTGGTAAATTATCAGTGATGAGTGTTGGTGGTCTAGTATTGATGTTTGATTTCCAGCCTTTGAATGATTAAAAGATTTGCACTCAAGATTTTGAGATAAAAAAAGTTTTCACAAAGTATACAGGAGATTTTCAGAATATGTCCCGTTTGTTTAAAATTACTGCTCTAGTTCCCAGCCAAACCCGAATTCGTACCCAACGCGAACTGCAAAATACTTATTTCACTAAGCTAGTTCCCTATGAGAACTGGTTCCGCGAACAGCAACGCATTCAAAAAGCAGGCGGCAAAATCATCAAGGTGGAACTGGCAACTGGTAAGCAAGGTGCTAATACTGGCTTGTTGTAATTCTGGAAATAGAAAATTATTTTAGGGAATTGGTAAGAGGTCAGCAAAGACCTCTTTTTTGTTAAGAATTGATACTACTATTGAAAAGCAATCGTCTATCAGCTAGAAGTTGTTATTATATCCGCGAGCATATAATTGCAAAATAGGCAATTGACTCAGAAGGTAGCGCCCAACTGCCTTGAGCTTCAGGTATCCCTTAGGCATTCGTACTAGATCCACAGCAATCGGTTTATTGCCTGTAATACTGGTACAACAATGCTCATAAGTCCCCTCTTATAAAGTTATATGTTATTTAATAGTTTTACATATGCCATCTTCTTGATTATCATTTTTGGCACGTACTGGTTACTGCCTAATAAATGGCGAAACTACTTTCTCCTCTTAAGCAGCTACTTTTTTTACGGAACATGGAAGATAGAGGGGTTGTTACTACTGCTGGGATTTAGCATAGTTAATTGGCTATTGGGACTTTTGCTAAACTCCTTTCATGGACGGAAAAGAAAAGGTATTTTAGGCATAGGAATTTTTTTAAATATAGCTATCTTATGTGTTTTTAAATATTAAGCTGCTATACCTTTAATTTGCATAAAATGGAAATTGGATAAGTATTGCATTTACTGCCATGCCAGCTAGAGGTTTTCTCACACCGGGTCAACAAGAAAATTTACAACAAGCCGTCAGAGAAAGTGCGAACAAGTACCTACGAGAGCGAGCATTAATCCTGTTGTTGATGAATGATGGTAAGACGTACCAAGAGATCAGCACTTTTTTAGGTTGTGCATACCGAAGCGTAGCATATTGGTGTGTTCATGGAGACGCAGATAACCTAGAAAGTTTAAAAGATAAGCGAGAACAAGGTAATCATCGTAAAGTCACAGAATTATATGTAGAGTTACTGCTAGATGTACTTGAAAAGGAACTATCAGAACTAGGATATGAATTTGGAAGATGGTCAGGTGAAGGATTAGCAACATACATGGCAGAACAAACAGGAATTGAGCTATCAGGTAAGCAAGTAAGGAGAATATTAGAGCAAAAAAAGTACGCTTACCTCTGGGCAAAATATACCCTGGAGGACAAACAAGATCCCAAAAATAGGAAGGCGTTTAAAGAAAAGTTAGAAGGATACTTAGAAGCGTCAAAAGCTAGTCCAGATCAACTACAAATCTGGTTTTGGGATGAAAGTGGATTCAGTATGAGGGTAATTAGGCGTAGAAGTTGGGTGAAAAGAGGTAGTAGAAAAAAAGTCACTGGACAACGAAGTAGAGGAAAAGTAAACGTCATGGGAGGTGTTCGATATCATGATAAAAAAAGAATGTGTTATTTCATCGATAAAGGTAACTCAACAAGCTTTTATGAACAAATTAAAAAACTACATATTTTTGTAAAAAATGAGTGGATTAATCAAGGAAATGTAGAAGATAAGTTTACATCATCTGAAGTAAGAATACTCATTGTACTAGATAATGCTAGCTACCATAAAAAGAAAGATATTCTAAAAAAAATAGAACAAGAAATGCCAAATATACAACTTTATTTTTTACCTCCCTATAGTCCAGATTTTAATTTAGCTGAATTAGTTTGGCATTCAGTGAAAGAATACATAGCACATCGCCTATTTAAATCAGTACCGGATTTGCAAGAATTACTAGACAGATTATTAAACGATGGTGAACTAATTATTAAGTGGGGCAGAAAAATCAAGAATAAGGGTAATGCTGTTATTGCAAGTTAAATGTCCGACAGCTTACAAAGAAAGAGAATTTGAGTGGAGTAGTTTCCAGGTTGCGGCGATATTGTGTAATCGGCGTAATCCTGAGGAAATTTGTGTTTTTAAGTCTAATTCAGAACGGTGACTAATGAGCGATCGCCATAATCATACTACTGCTACACGTCTAAATGTCTACATCCAAGGTCAAGGATTCCCCATTTTGGGCTTACATGGTCATCCTGGTACTGGTCGTAGTCTTTCTGTCTTTACCAATCATTTATCAAAACGTTATCAAACTTTTACCCCTGACTTACGTGGATACGGCAAAAGTCGCTGTAATGGAAATTTTGATATGAATGACCATTTGACTGATTTAGAAGCGCTGCTAGACCGCTTTGAAATTGAAAAGTGCCTAGTATTGGGATGGTCACTTGGGGGCATTCTGGCAATGGAACTGGCATTACGTTTGCCAAAGCGCGTTACTGGGCTGATTTTGGTGGCGACAGCTGCAAAACCCCGTGGCAGTCATCCGGCCATCACTTGGCAAGATAATTTATATACTGGCGTTGCTGGCCTACTAAACTATATAAAACCGGGTTGGCAATGGAATATTGAAACTTTTAGCAAGCGATCGCTTTTCCGCTACCTAATCCAACAACATACATCTACCAGTTACAACTACATCGCAAGCGTTGCAGTACCAGCTTATTTGCAAACCTCTGGTGCTGCTACTCGCGCCCTCTATAGTGCAATTGAATCGGGATACAACCGACTTCCAGATTTGCCACAAATACAATGTCCTAGTCTAGTACTTGCGGGTGAACAAGACCGCCACATCACATCTAATTCCAGCTTAGAAACTGCTCAACATCTCCAAAATTCTCAGTGGCAGTGCTATCCCAACACCGCCCATCTTTTCCCGTGGGAAGTTCCCCAGCTGGTGCTGAATGATATTGACCATTGGCTAGAAGAACATCCACAGGTAATTGGGAGTCAATAATCCAAAGGTTTTTGACTCCCAAGAAGATAATTCGTAATTCAAAATTACGAATTATCTTGACTCTTGCCTAATTTACATTTGACCGCCAAAGGCAGGCTGTACTTTGCGGTCAAATCTTTCCCCCAAGTCTTCAGCGATTGTTAAGGTATTAGGTTTGCAGCGCTTGACATGCACAGCAATTCCCTGCGCTCCTTCGGTTTCCAAATCTTCTATATATCCAATGCTTGACAATCTGGCATCAGAAGAACTCAGAAATGGACCGAAGTAATACGTGCACCGGGGATTCTGCGTCACAATCTCTACCCACCAAGCCAAGCCGAGGTAGTCAAATGTGTTAATCAACACTTCCTTGAGGTTATGCCAAATGGTTTTCATGGTTTTCGCCGATTTATAAAGTGTTACAGGGTGTTAAAGGATATGCTACTTGATTATCTTTTACATTTCTTTATACTCTCTTACTGACTGTTATTTTTTCAAAGAGATTTTTTGTATTTTATCTAAGTACAGCGTATTTAGCGATCGCTGGCGATAAATTTCATAAAGCGCCATACCCGCCGCTACCGAAGCATTGAGGCTGGGAGTCTTACCTTGTAGAGGAATCGATACTAAGAAATCACAGGAACGTTGAGTTAACATACTCAGACCTTCGCCTTCTGAGCCGATTACCAAAACGATTGGGCCAGTAAAATTGATTGTATGCACGGGCTCGCTGCCACTTGCAGCCGTGCCGTAAATCCAAAAGCCAGCTTCTTTTAATTCTTCTAAAGCGCGACCAAGGTTGATAACTCTAGATACAGCAAAATTTTCTAAAGCGCCTGCTGCCACTTTCATGACAGTGGAAGTGATCCCAGATGCCCTTCTTTGAGGAATCACCAATCCTTGAGCGCCGATTGCTTCGGCGGTGCGAATAATTGCTCCCAAGTTGTGGGGATCGGTGATTCCGTCAGCCACGACAATTACGGCATCAGTTACAGATTTGGACTGCTCAATTAAATCCGCCAATTCGATGTAGCCGTAAGGAGCAATTTGTGCCGCCACACCTTGATGATTGGCTCCGTTGGTGATCTGGTCTAAGCGCTTGGGTTCAACTTCATCAATAACTGTGCCATTTTCCTTGGCTTGGAGCAGAAAATGGTGAAAGCTGGGATCGTAGCGTAGACGGGTAGTAATCCAGAGACGGTTAAGATTGCGCTGATTTTGCAACGCACTCAATACGGGATAACGACCGTAGATGAGATCGCTATCTTCCGTCGATTCTGTAGATACAGACGGCTGGGATAAGTTGCTATTTCGTTCTCGGTAGTTGCCAGAAATCGGGTTGCTATCTATTTTCCTGGGATTGCGAGTGGGATTAGCAACAGAAATCGGGTTGCTATCTATTTTTCTGGGATTGCGAGTGGGATTAGCAACAGAAATCGGATTGCTATCTATTTTTCTGGGATTGCGAGTGGGATTAGCAACAGAAATCGGGTTGCTATCTATTCTTCTGGGATTGCGAGTGGGATTAGTAACAACACGCTTACCTTTAATTTTTACGGGTTGTCCACGATTGGGTTCGCTAGAAGTTTTGATTTTTCTTGGTTTATTCTGCATTTTAGTTATGGATATAGCGTATGGTTGATTATCCCGATTACCTGAATTTATTGAGCCTAATCTACTGTTGTGGCCATGGTGAAATTGAGTTCTCACTCTTTTTCTACATGAAGTATTTGCAACAGTTCAGTTAGACGCTGGTAATCGGTGAGATATAAGTAGCCAATTAAGGTTTCTAGACTAGTTGCCTGTTGATAAATTTCGGGATTAAGTCGCTTAGGGCGTCCTGTAGCGGCGTTTCTACCCCGTCGGACAATTTCTAATTCGGTATCCCTGAGATGAGGAATCAGCGATCGCAAATGTAGCGCTTGGGTTTCCGCTCTTACCTGCTCCACTACCAGACGATGGTAAATTCCTGACCGCTGCAATGGCACCAGATAGAAGATTCTAACATACAACTCATAAATTGCATCCCCCAAATATGCTAAAGCACTAGGAGAAATTTTTTGCACTTGGGAGAGGGAAATCTGTTGGAATGGGGCTGTGGTTGCTAAAAGTGCTTGATTCCAAGATAAACTTTGTTTGCCCTGTTCATCTTGTCCATCTAATAGCTCTTCCTCCTCTGACTTCACAAATAAATCATTCCTTGACGGACTACATTTGGCAGGCATTCTTCGCAAAGACTGATTTTTCTGAAGTATGCCATAATAGTATACTTAGCATAATCAACACTATTACAACTACTTACTACTTTCCTCTTTTTGATTGAGATTTGGTATTTTAAATCACCCTGATGTCAACACCCATAAACCAAATTTCGCCTACTTCTTGTAATCTGCGCCTAAGATAATGTAAAATTTGCACATCAAACTCACCCTGTTGCTTGATCCAATTGCCATGCTTACTTACTAAGCGACAATTTTTAATTATATAGTATCAAGTCAAGTTAACCTATAGATAAATCTGCTGGCTTTATATTTCTGACAACTTTTTCAGAGTTGATTGTTTATCCAAATATTCTAGCTAACTTTTTCCATACCCAAGAACTGGGTGTCTATATCCTTGTTATTACTCAACTTTAAATATAATAGCTAAACTGGCTTTGTGCCTCTCCCACAAGGAGAGAGGTTTTCTGCCAGAAGTTTTAAAAATCAAGCTATCCGATGTTGAATCTGGATAGCTGAATTGATCTCTCGGTTCAAGCAATCAATACTACTTGACGTTTTCTAGAGCGTCTTCAACTGATTTTTGCAGGGAGAGAAACTTCTCTAGGCGAACAAGCTTGACCGTTTGAGTGACGCGGGCATTGGTGACAATTTGCAAAGTACCCTCAGCAGTTTGAGCCTGCTTGGCTAGCTGCACCAAAGCACCCAAACCAGAGCTATCAATAAAGTCGATTTGTGAGAGATCCAAAATAATATGCTTCGGTCCCTCGTCAATCTTGCTGCCAAGTGTCTTGCGAAATGTCGGCTCAGAAAAGGCATCTAACAAACCTGTGAGGCGGAATAGCTGACAGTTATCCCGGACTTCACGAGTGCCCCTCAGGCTAACGGTTAGATTTAGTGGTTCAGCAATAATTCCCTCCTCATGAGTGAAAGTGAACGCTCAAGTATAGATGGTTTTTGAGCAAATTGTCTACAATCTGCTGGAATAGGGCATTGGGCAATTCAATTTTAGATTTTGGATTGACGATAGCGCAGCGGTAGCGAGTATTCGAGCGTCGCGTCTTTTGGATTAAATTTCAATCTAAAATCTAAAATCTAAAATCCAAAATTCTTACTTCCCCATTCTCCATGCCCTATTCCCCATTTATTTTTACCTCACCTCGGCTGCCACAGCTTGACGTGCTGTTCGCATGGCTTGAACAAATTGCTCAAACAAGTAATCAGCATCGTGGGGACCAGGACTGGCTTCTGGATGATACTGTACGGAGAATACAGGCAGAGATTTGTGACGTATCCCGGCAATGGTGCGATCGTTTAAGTTCAGGTGGCTGATTTCCACAACTGCCGTAGGTAAAGAATCTGGAGCAATAGCAAAACTATGGTTTTGGCTGGTAATTTCTACCCGTTGTTGTGAGCGAGCAGGCTGATTCAAACCACGATGACCAAATTTGAGTTTATAGGTTTCTGCCCCTAGTGCATGACCTAAAATTTGGTGTCCCATACAAATACCAAAGATGGGTTTTTGACTTAATAGGAGTGCTTTTGCAGTTGCAATCCCTTCGGTGACGGCAGCAGGATCGCCCGGACCATTAGAAAGAAACACACCATCTGGATTGTAGTTGAGAATTTCTTCTGGTGAGGTATCAGCAGGCACAACAATCACCCGACAACCGTAACTTGTGAGGCGACGCAAAATATTACGTTTTACGCCAAAGTCAAGGGCAACAACAGTAAAAGGTTCCCCAAGATTTTCCGCAGCCTCAGAGTTGAATTCCCAAGCTGGAATTGTGGCATCTGACCATTCATAAGCCGTTGGGGTGGTGACTTCACCAACCAGATTCAATCCTGCCATGTTGGGAGACGCCTGTACCTGCTCTAGCAATTCCGCTTCATCAAGAATGTCTGTGGAAATGCCACCGTTCATCGCTCCGAACATCCGAATTTTGCGGGTGAGGGCGCGGGTATCGATACCGTAGATCCCTGGTACTTGGTTTTGTTTAAGGTAGTCTGGTAAGGATTGTGTCGATCGCCAGTTACTTGGTCGCTGACAAATGTTACGCGCGATCGCACCTCGCACTTGAGGCCGATCTGATTCCTCATCTTCAGGATTGACGCCAGTATTACCTAATTCAGGATAGGTAAAAATCACAATCTGACCAGAGTAACTAGGGTCAGTCAGGACTTCTTGATAGCCCGTCATCCCAGTGTTGAATACTACTTCTCCGATCGCGGTTCCCGTTGCACCGAAAGACCAACCGCGATAAGTGGTTCCATCTGCCAGCACAAATAAAGCTGATATTGCGTCAGTCATAGTAGATTGGGCATTGGGCACTTGTACTGAGCGAAGCCGAAGTATTGGGCATTGGGCATTGGGAAAACTCTTCCCTACTCCCTATTCCCCAATACTGCAATTGTTAATTATCTCATAAGTTGAGCAATTGGGAATTTTTAGGATAGTTAATTAAAATTAAAAGGGAATTAAATAAAGTAGCGGGAATGGATTTGGCAAAGCTTGGGCAGTTAGAATTAATTATGCTTCAGTCTTTTTTATCCCGTGCAACTCTAATTTTTCTATCAAGCGCTCTAGCGGTTTTGTGTGTTGCCTGTAGTGAAGACAAACGGAACACTGCGACTGGTGGCAATCAGCAACCCACGCCAATTGGGGATCTGGCATCAGTACAGCCGACTGTCGAACCAGTAAAACCAGCAGCTATCCCTGAAGCGCAGCCATTAGAGCCGTCTGAAAGTGAACCAAGTCTTTTTGAGATGGGGCGAGACAAAGCTGTTGGCGCTTGGAGTATCAGCCAATCTGCTCAATCTCCAGAGGATTGGAATTTGGTGGTGAGTCAGTATCAGGATGCGATCGCGCTGATGCGAAAAGTGCGGCGACAAAGCGTAGAATTTGCGATCGCTCAAACCAAGATTAGTGAATATCGGCGGCAAATCAAATATGCCCAACAGCAAGCGAATCCTCGCCCTGTGCGCGTTGCCGAACGTCAGAGAATAGTAGTTGTTGTTCCCCAGGCAGCAACCACACCAAAGTTTACCTTACGTTCATTACCTCCTGTCGTAACAAAACCGTTATCAACAGAGCCAGGTTTGCCCTCGTCAGCAGTGGTGATTCCCGATGAAGCAGTATTTACAGCCCCGATTAAAAGGCGAATTGGTGGCACGCCAATTGTCGAAGTCACTTTCAATGGCCAGCAAAAATTTGAGATGATTGTGGATACAGGAGCCAGTGGCACTGTCATCACCCAAGAGATGGCTGATGCTTTGGGAATCGTGCCAGTGGGGAAAGCGAAGGCAAACACCGCTAGTTCAAAAGCTGTAGAATTTCCTGTGGGTTATGTTAATTCGATGGCAGTTGGCGGAGTAATAGTGAATAGAGTAGCAGTAGCGATCGCCGGTGCGGAACTTGAAACTGGACTTTTAGGACATGACTTTTTTGGCAACTACGATGTCACTATCAAACGTAATGTGGTAGAATTCCGTCCGCAACTGCGATCGCAAATCAATTCCCCAAAAACTCAACTAACTGTTCCAACTTTGTCCAAGCCGCGCCACTTTGTAGGATATCCTTAGCGATTTTAATCCCCTCTGCGTGATCGAGCAACGATATTACACCCGCTACTTGCAGCGCCAAAGACGCATTCAACGCTACTGCATCCTGTTGTGCCTGAGTTCCCTTTCCTTGCAATACCGCCTTGAGAATCACCGCATTTTCTTGGACATCCCCACCCCGAAGCATACCGATGGGAGCAGGTGTTAAATCTAAATCTAGGGGATTAATCGTAGTTAACTGCACTTCTGCATCTGATAACACTGCCAAATCAGTTAAATCTCCTAACCCAGCCTCATCAAGTTTTTCTCGCCCGTGCAGCACAATCGCCTTTTCCTTGCCCAAATTCTGTAAAGCTTGGGCAACAGTTGCCAAAAGTTTGGGAGTAAATAACCCTACCACCTGCCCAGTTGGACGCAAGGGATTTACTAACGGCCCAAGCAAATTAAAAACTGTTCGCACCTTCAAAGTCCGCCGTAATTGAGCAACCGCCTTGAGTGCTGGATGCCAACCAGAGGCAAACAAGAAAGTGATCCCCACTTCTTGTAATGCTGCTTGCACTTTTTCACTAGAGGCACTCAAGTTTATACCCAAGGCTTCCAATACATCGGCACTTCCGGTGAGACTTGACGCTGAACGATTGCCGTGTTTGGCGACGGGTACGCCATAGGCTGCGGCGACAAATGCAACTGCTGTGGAAATATTAAAGGTTGATGACCCATCTCCGCCAGTGCCACAGGTATCTATTACAGTAGTCAGTGCTGACTGGTGAGCGGTGAGTGGGGAAGATTGAGATTGTAATACTTCAGCCATGCCAGTTAACTCGTCAGCAGAAATGCCTTTAAAGTTCAGCGCTGTTAAAATTGCTCCCGATAACTCTGGGGGAACCGCTTCACTGAGCCATCCTTGCATCAATTCAGCAGACTGAGTACGGGACAATGATTGGCCATCTATTAATTGTTGCAGCAGGATATACCAGCTAACAGAGGATTCTTGAGCAGCGATCGGGGAAGTTGTCATAGCTAAGGTTTGTATGTTGTAGCTATATTGAGAGCTATGGAAGTTATCCTACCGGAAAATTGGAAGCTATCAAAGTCAGGTTAAAAAATCAAGGCTTATCTGCAAAGCTGGATTCACAAGGTTCTGATTTTGGGCTTTTTTATCCAAATAGTAATTAGTAATGAATAACTCTTTTCCTTTAGCCGCACCACTCTGTCTATAGTTATTCATCCCATACTGCAATTCCCATTCAGAGATATTAGCCCATTGAAAATTTTCTCGAATTTCCGGTGAATCGTCGTAGGTAATTAGCCAGTGATGATGACATTCTTGCAAAAGTTCAGCAAATCTCTGATGTTCAAAAGAGGTGTGCAAGTCACCTTTTTTACCATATAGCTTTGATTTTGTAGCACTAAAATATGGCGGATCTAAAAATAAAAATACATTTTCTGCTTCTGATTTTAATAGGTCACTGTAATCTAAATTAGTAATTTTGACATTTTCTGATAGAATATTTTCTAACTTTTCTAGTCGTTCGATGGAAGAATCAGTAAATCTTTTATGAAAAGCTTCTTGGGAAAAGCCGCCTGATTCTACAGTTCCTGAAAAAGTAATTCTATTGAGGGCAAAAAAGCGAACTGCTCTTTCTAAATCAGATAAATTGTTGACATCTACCTTAGTCAATTCTGCAAAGAGTAATTTGCCATCTGTATATTTGACTTTAATATGTCGAATTTCTTTAACTAACTTAAATAGATCAGATTGGGCAAACTTCCAGAATAAGAAGAGTTCGTGGTTTAAATCATTAATCCAAATTTTGAGATCAGGAAACTTTTGTCTTAAATAAATGAATACAGAACCACCACCAACAAAAGGTTCTCGAAATTCCGAAAAGCTTTCTGGTAAATATTCAGATATTTGATTTATTGCTTTTGACTTACCGCCAGGATATCGGAGAGGACTTTTGAGCATAAAAGTAATTTGTATGGCTTAAAATATATTTAATTATTCAAATATTGTACAGTGACTTTTTACTTATCATAGTTACGCCATCAACTATGCGATAGGTCGTGTTGAAGAAGGACATAATAACAGAAACCTACATATAGGAAGACTTTTCAGATTATCTTGCCGAAGATTACACGTATCTTAGCCAATACCAACTATAAGCTCCAATAGATGATCTCTTGTCAAGAAGACCGCGTAACTGCCGCAAACCTTTATTTCCCGTGAAGAGTACACTGGAACTCCACATCGTTTAATAATGCTTATCAATCGCGCTGTCTGTAATCCTCATTCTTCCCTGAATTCATAAGTTTTCCAATTTGCTGGTCTTTTAGTGTCTACTTGCCAGTTCATCTACAGCGATAGATAAAAAGTCACTCTACATAAGCGATCGCAAACCTACTCATATAAAAATACGCATTCGTAATATATATTCCCTAACTAATTTTTGTTTTGAGTTTATGTTGTATTTTTGTAAAATTCTGTTACATTACTTTACAGGCAGTTATAACTGTTACAACATAAAAGCTCGGAGTATTATTTATGGCAGACGTTAAAAAGACTACGCTTTCAGTTCCAGAAGATCCTAATGCTTTGCGCTGGGGCTTTACTCCTCAGAGCGAAAACTGGAACGGCCGTTTTGCAATGATTGGTTTTTTATCTGTCGTTCTACTTGAAGCCTTTTCTGGTAAAGGGATTTTACACTTCTGGGGCATCCTCTAGATTTAAACGTTTTTACCTTCATTAGATTATGAGGCAAGGCGGCGATCGCAAAATTGTCTGCCTTGCCTGATAATCTCAAGAATTAGAAAACTTGCGAAAAATCCGCAATTACCCTACCGTGATGAGCGAAATATTACACGGCCTGGGGATTCTTCCTGATTAATTCGCGCATATACCCGAAGACAAGTCAACACTTCGCCAGGAATACCACCACAGTCTAGTTGTAAGTCATCCTTAGATAAAGCACAGATATCTGCATAAAGTCCCGATAATTGGCGAATTCGCACTTCATTACCTGTATTATTTGCCTCATCAGTGACTTTTTTCAGGATGCGTCGTGATTCGTGTTGTAGCTTTCCCCACCAAGAATAGCGTTCAGCCGGTGGTATAAATACTAGGGAATGTATCGCTTCATCAATGTCAATCCAGGCACGTAGGATTGATAAAGTATCAGTATTTTCCTCAGCTTTTTTGGTGCGTTGGAAGCGATCGCTTAAACCCTCAATATATTGATGGCGCTGTTCTGGTTTGGAGTGTAAAGAGATAACATCGAAGCTAAAAACACTCTTTAAAGCATGATGTAAATCCGGGTCAATTTCAATAAATTTTGGATATAAATATAGGAATCCTGCTAATATATCTGATGTATTATCTTGGGTAACTTTAGAATTTAAAAGTGCTTGTTGAGACAAGCTTAATCCCTGAGTCTGAATAGTACCACTAAGACCGGGGTAGATAATTTCATCACGGATAAAGGGAAGTTGAAAGGTATTAGAATGATCTGCGATCGCACCAACTTCTTGAGCCAGATCCAAGGTGTGCGATCGCCAAGATGCAGCCAAATCCTCTGGTATCCGCAGCAGTTTGCGTTGAATCTCATTCCACAAATCAGAATCTGTTTGGCTTTGCAGTTGGGAATTACCCAGATAATAACTAAGTTCTGAGTCAGAATCGAAAGCTTCCCGGAGATGACTTAATTTTAAATCATCTGGCGCATCTTCCCAACCAGTATTTTGCTGTGGGGGTGCAGGTTGTAACAGGCAATGAAGTTCTTGCAGCACATCATCGCATACCTTGGCTCCTGGATCTAGTGGAAATTCGGCGCGAGCCTGATTTAAAGTCGCCTCCAGTCCATACAGACTAAAGCGCAATAACTGGGCTAACTCCGAGTTTTTTATTTCTAATAGCTGATGCAAATACTGCATGAATATTGCCACCTGTATGCGATCGTTAAGGGACTTCCAAGTAATAAAATATCCCAATATTTCTTGTAGGATGGGCGTCTCGCCCGTCCTGTAACTGAGCGGCAGTTTTGCAAATATACCAGATAAGAAACAAAATTCTTGCTCCCTCTCCGAACCCACGGAGAGGGTTGGGGTGAGGTTTTACAGGGTTTTTTACACTCATTGAGATGCTGCCAATTAATGTATCCCGCAAAAGGGATCGCGTTCTTTATCAACTTCATTGGGCTGCAACTCTAATTCAGCAACATAAACACATCCCTCTTCCTTCAGGCATTCTTGACTTTTTGATGTCCAGTAAGGGACTTCACCAGCGTGCATCCGCAGAATGCCTTGATCATCAAGAGTTACACGATATTGGCAAGGATAATCTGTAGTGACATCTGGTTTGCTGAGTGCGCCAATTCTTATCCATTTTTTACTGTTGGTTTCGGCATCTGTTTGATAAACATAGAAAGTGTGCTGGCCAGTTTGCGGGAAGGGAGGTAAAGGATTACTAATTAATCCGGTTCCTGGTTGCGTCACCCCATCGCGCAAATAGTGAAATTTTTGAAATCTTTTACTACCATCATTTCCTACTTCAAATACAAGATGATAAGCATCTGGTTGATCAACAGTTGCTGACTCGATAACATTGACAGCAATATCACCATCATTCAAGTCTTTATTGAAGTGTCCAACAGCAATATTCCAGTTCAATTTACCATCAGTAAATAACGCTGATGCTTCTGAAACTACCGCTCCTAAATCAATGCCAGAAATATCAATTAAATAATGGGGATTTCCCTGACAAAGCAACACATTAAATTCGAGGGTTTGGTCAATCTCAAACTGGACTTTGATTTTTTTCAGAAACTCTACTTCTTCCATTCCTAGTTTCTTCATCAGGTTTTTGCCGTCAAAGCTACCCCATAGTCGTAAATCTCCAGCCTCGTAGTCTTGACGATAGATAATGTTAGTTAATTGCATTCCTTGCCACTGAGTACGAACTTTGGCGACACTTTCCCCAGGTGCTAGTTGATAAAGTTCTTGTCCAGCTTTGAATATAGTTAATAAATCGTTGCTTTGGGTTTTGCGTTTGAAGTTGCAGGGCAAATAATAAAACAGGTTTTTAACATCAATTTCTAGCTGGTTAGCTCCCTTACGCAGCAAGCTTTTAGACTCTTCTGGATCAAATCTCAATCTTCGCAGTTTCTCAGCATAGCAAGCACCGGCGGAGGTGGCTAGCTTGGTAAATTCCAACACAAAGGTAATTCGTTCTGGATTCCAGACAAAATATGGAGACTTACTAAATTCCTGGTAGATTTGGCGCTGCACTATGTCTAAATTACAAGTTTTCCCCGACAAAATTAACCAATCAACTTTTTGGGAATTCCAAGAATCTTTGGTGATATCATGGGGACGCAAACGACTTTCCATTAATCCTTTGGCAATACCGATCGCTTCTTTAATTCCCGAAGCAGCGGCTCGTTCAAATTGCTGGTTATCTAAGCTGACGCAGATGCTATTTGGATCTTTGACTTGCAATTTAACGGCACTTTGGGTAAGCAGTTCAGAAATTTGCTGTTCAGAAAGTGTGAAGGTTAATAGAGAATTCTCTGCTGGTGGCTTTTGTCCAAGTTTAAGTTTAGCTGCTTCTGCATGATCCCAGAGAAGATAAAAAGATTGCAGACGTTGAGGTGCTTGTTGCCAACGTGTGGGCAATACTTTCTCAGCAGTATCTAGGGCGTCTTTGTAAGCAACATCACCTTCGGGATTCTCTTTATCTAGACATTTTAAAAGACTGCCAATTTTGAATTTACCTTGTTCTAAGAAACGCTCATTTAACTCAGAGCTAATTAAATCTTCTAACTTTTCGCTTTCGATATCACCTGTTGTTACTGCTGTCAATAAAAAGTCTGCGATCGCAACTTTTAATAATCTAAATATTCGCAGTGTAATTAACTCACCGCCTAATTGTAAATGACCGGATGAACCTAATAGTTTGGGGGTAAGTTTATAGTAACGTCCTCCTAAACCTCGGTCTTCATAATCAGCAAAAGCTGGGGTTTTATCTTCTAAAGTCAGTTCAATTAAAGCTAAGTCTGTGGTTCCTCCGCCGATATCCAAAACGAGAACATTTTGTGACCATTTGTTTCCGGCTTGGCGACAACGAGTTTTGAATGACTCAATACCAATGTTCAGATTACCGCCAAATTCTCGCCACAAAAAGAATATCGCCACAGAAACGGCTTCATCATAAGCAGTTTGCACATCCTCGATTCCCAACTGCTCAACTAATTCCTTAACTTCCTTACGAACAACTGGTGGGGCGACTGTTGGATAAGTGACAACTGCGGTTAAAAAATTCCCTTCTGAAAATCTGCGTCGTGCGCGTTGGCGGTAGTCTTCAGTTAACTCGATTAAATGCGCCCAAGCAGATTGAATCAGTTGATTTGCGGTAATTGTTTCTTCTTCACCATCCAAAATAACTGAAAACGATCGCTCCTGACCAAAATAGCGTTTGGGTGAATGGTGAAACCTGCTGATAATTTCCTTTAAAGAACTACTTGTACCTTGAGCGATCGCTTTTTTTCTGTTATCTCTAGCTTCCCTACCCATCCGCAGTTTTAAGTCCCCTAACTGCGAAATTTCCGACTCACTAGGAATTTCCGTATCGCGGCGATCGATATCCAGCACAACTGGGATCAGATTTTGTGACTCTAGGGTTGGAACGCGGAACACTTCATGATAGATTTGGTAAAGTTTTTTGCTAACAGCACGGCGGAACCTCTCGCTGTTTCCTAAAGAAAGTTCAATTTGGCGAATTGCTTCTAAAAATCGCTCTTTATTATCACTTTCAAAAACTTCACTTAAGTTTTCTGGTTCTATCTCCAGGTTTTTGCTAATTTCGGCGATAAACTTTTCCCAATCATCAGCGCTGACATCTGGTAAAGCTACTGAAGCGGGAGAACTCAGCCATTGTGATAAGCGATCGCGCAACCGAATTTCTTGTTCTTTGGGTAAAATTTCTGCGATCGGGACTTCAATCGGATCGAAAAGTGTAACTGTGGAGTTTGACGTACCAAAATCTAAAGCAAACCATCCCGGAAATCGTTTTTGTTGTTTCTTGCTTGGTTCTTGATCGCTATATTTGTTGATTTGAAAAGGGTTCATTAAAGTATCACTTTCTGTTGTTTGTTTTATAGCTAGCTAAAAACTATCTCAAATCATCTGAATCAGAAATAGCGGCAATTTCTGAAAGAATCTGCAACCAAGTAGGAATTGCTATCTCAGATGGCAATTCCCCAGCCGCCAAATATCTCAGCAAAGTTTCTTTTTTTGAAAGGTTTTGCAAACTAGGAATAATTTTATCCAAAATGCCTCCTAGTTCGGAATTAATTCGCTGATTAACTTCGCTAACATACTGCACAAGATGGAGACTAGCGCTAGCAGTAATTTCATCTCGCAGCCGCAGTACAAAAAGTTGATGATTGCTCGATCTGGGTAAACCTTGGCTTTTCTCTGGTGCCCAGTCAAAGATTTGACCAACATTGTGTTTATCGTCTCGACGCGCTAGGGGAAAGATGATTTCGGGTGCAACGGTTTTGTCTTTACTACTAATTTCGGAGATAATTGCTTCTTTCCATTCGTTAGGATCGCATCCTAGTAATAATTTGTAAAAGAGATCACCATCTTCAAAACCAAATTTTTCTTCGATTTCTTGTTCCATTTCTGGGTGGAAAAATGCCTGCAATTGTTCGCGCTCTGGGGCTACATAATTTGATAATTGGTTTAACAAATCTACTACTGCTTGATGGATGCGATCGCGGGCAAAATCTTCTACTTCTTTAACAGTTTTCTCAAATACTGGATAAAAATCATCGCTCTTAGTCGGCAGGGAAGTATTTACGCGGTTTCCCCGGTCAAATAATTTCCCAGCTGCACCTTTAGATTCTGCCAGAGCGATCGCTCCATTGTTAGCTTTGTTGAAGAGTAAAGTCCACTGGTTCCAATTGAGGATTCTAAAGGTAAGTTCGTCTTTCACTACATCGCTGACGGCAACACCGCGACGGTCTTTGAGTGGTTCTTTCCCTATATCTTTTTGAAAATTCCTGTAGATTTTATCTAAGCTTTCGACCACAAAACGCAATTCCATAAAAGCGGGACTATCACCTGTGGGAATGCCTTGCTCGTGAATTTCATCTATGATGTCTTTCAAGTGATCTTGTTGCTGACTCACCACATCAGCTGCTCTTTTAGTATCTTCATAGAGTTGCTTCAAACCATGAGTAGCAACGTGGGTTTGAATCAATTCCCGCAGCTTACCAAGACCCCCATCTTGACCAAAGTAACCTAGCTGTCTGCCCAAATTGCTGCGGGGATCAGATTTTAGCAGCTGTTCACTTAATAGCTCCCATTTCTCTTGTAACCGTTTAGACCGATCTAAATAATCAGGATAGTCTAAGTTAGCTAAAAACTCTGGTGAACCTGCTTTCACTGTAGTAGAAGCTTTTGCTAATTCAGCCAATCCCAACAGTGGCGACAGTAGAACGATGCGGTCTTTTTGGGTTGTAAAAGCTTCTGCGCCATCAATGGTAGTTTGCAGAACTTTGAGTTTTTGGAAAACGGTTTCTTCCTGCAAATGTTGACTATCTTCAATCAGTTGGTCAAGTTCTCTTTCGCCACCCTCATTGTCTAAGGGTAATTGATCGAAGCGACCCACACCGACGAGAATTAAATCTTTTAAGTCTTGTCCCGGTCGCTGCTGCTGCATCATCGTAAAGATTTTGTTGGCGCGATCGCTCCCCGGAGATTTCCCATTTAGCAATACCAAAATCGTCTGTACTTCTGCCAATTCCCGCAGTGACAAAAAGGTATCCCTAGCTCCCGAATTAGCAGCCCCCAATCCGGGAAAGTCAATGAGAATAAATTTAGCTGCGCCTGCAAAATCCCAAATTTCCCGGGAGATTTTCACATCGATATCTACGCGGCGGATCAGTGGGAAACTGTTTTGCAATAACTTTGTTGGTAGCCTCTGGGGTGGACTCGGTAATCGGATGTGCGCTGGAGGTAAATCCTCAAATTTCAGAGTTTGGATTGCCATTGGCTGTTCAACTAGCTGTAGCCCCTCCTGTGCGGTGGTAGCATCAATCTGGTAGCGCCCACCACACATAACTTCCCCATACGCCTGATAAGCCCGCAGGAATAATACCAACTCCCGGAGTAAATAACGTAGCTCCAAATTGTTACTACTATTCCATGCTTCCTCACACCAGCTAATAATATCTTTACCAGAGTTGAGTTTCGATACTGGTATAGGAGGAAGTCCAGCTGCTGCTGTTCGTTTATTGGCTTCCCCTAGCATGAAGCGTAGACACTCATGTACTCCTTCATGAGAAAGATACTTCACCGTAAAATTACTTAATTGAGTCGTTGCGAACTCCTCTTGCGGGATGATATGTATGGCGGTAACATTACCTGTAGTGGGGTTTTCACTCACTGGCAAACCATCTGCATATCCAATTAGACTTCCTAAAAGTAAGGTTTTCCCACTACTGAATTCCCCCATCACCCCAATTTTGACAGGCGAAGTTGCCAAGTCTACGGTTTTCTGGGCAGCTGACCGCAAACGCAGGAGACAGTCATCAAGACTAGCTGGAACCCAATCTTCTTGTTTAGAAGGGAACTGGGGCACAGAATCTATCTTTCGGAGGATGAATTCGCCGTACTCCTTAAAACGGCTTAGTTTATCTGGTTCCATAGAGTAGTTTCCGCCTAACATGAATTTCTCTGAGCTTTATAACATATAAAACGCGATTGCTAGCCATTGTTGCAACGTGTTGATCTCACATTTAGCATTTCTATCATTTAATTTGCGATTTTGGTATAAAGCATTTTGAACGGTCAAGACAATTTGGTAAAATCGCATTTTGTTGGGAAAATTAACAAAGAATACATTTGTCATCATCCAGATTTACGAAGAAATAAAGTGGGCTTTTATACCACAAAATGACTATATACTCATTAGTATAGATGTGAGTATTAAACCCTTTTATACCCCTGATTTTAAGCAATCTACATCGATCAGCCTGACTCTAATTCATGCTGAATTCTTGTTGATAAAAAATCAATATTTATTTGGTATGAAATTCTTTATTATTATTATTGTGAATTTCTTATAAAGACCTCAGCGCCTTACAGAAAATCATCTAGTTTCCGTGAAGCTAAACCAGGTTTTTGAGCAATCCAATTACATAGCTTATACTAAGTTGCAATCAGATGTAGTAGGGTATAAAAAGAGATAACTCTCAACAGATGTCAAGTCTTATAGGTGGATATGAGTCAAGTTACCCAAGCCTTTCTTCATCTGGATTTAGAGACGGTAAAGCAAAAAGTAAAGTTGGCAACATCGCCCAATCGAGATTGCTTTACACGTACGGGTGTCCAAAGGGTTTGTATGTAAAGTAATTCAGCAATACAATCGCGTTGGGCAAACCGGGTTATCTACAGCAGCCAAAGGGGGCAGACGTAATTGCTAAACCGCGTCTATCTTGAAACCTGTAGTTCTTCAGTGATGAAAAGGATTTGCCCTCATCCCCCAACCCCTTCTCCCAGATTTGGGAGAAGGAGAGCCAGAATTTCAAAATCGCTCTCCCAGATATGGGAGAGCGATTTAGGGTAAGGGCAAAAACTACGGTTCTCAACTTAGATGAGGTTTATTTGAGTTGGGAGCAAGATTACTCCCAACTCATTGGGGCGCATGGCTGTGCGTTGGTGTCTCCATTTTTCAAAGTAGGGAGAAGTTAAATTTG
>NZ_JBTYKD010000198.1:0-27485 GCF_054880495.1 Nostoc sp. | reverse complement strand
GCTCCTGTGCGTTAGCGTTGGCGTAGCCTCTCGTAGAGAAGCTTCTCCAAAGGAGGTTCGCTAGCTTTGGTTTATTGCCCAACACTGCGGCATTACAGCACTTCCGGCAGCTATGAGGTACATCCTCAAATCTGAAAGGTATGCTAGGAGAGGGGCAAGGAGAAAACTATATTGCATAACAGCCGGAAGCGCTGTAATTATTGATGCCATGATTGTTGCACCTCTGATGTTGCCAATTCGGGGTTTAGCTTTTGGTGTTTTGCAAGCATAATATTACCCTGTTTTGCAAGGGAGTTGTTGCTGTAGCGAATCCACACACTGAAGTTGCTAATTTGGCATGAATGAGGAGAGAATCTAGATTAATTTTCGGTAATCCTGATATTTTTGGATTTAAACGCATAGGCGCTTCGCCTTGCCCCAGGGTAGGTACGCAAAGGAAACGCATAGGCGCTTCGCCTTCCCCCAGGGTAAGTATGTAGAGTCTTACTAGGTTAACTCGCTATAAATTAATGAAATGCTGTACTTAGTAGCAATGGAAATAACAAAATTATTCCAGCAGATATTTTTTCAATTGTAAGTTTTAACCTCGTATTTTTCGAGTAACTCTTTAACTTGAGCAGCCACTAGAGGATGTGGATCTTTTTCTAACTGGGGGAGGATTTGCAGGAGAACGCGATGTGAAACCATATTTAAGTATGCGATCGCAGCTTCTCTAACAAAGCCAGTTGGATGACGCAAACTCACTAAAATCTCAGAACTTGTCAGTCGGATGCGAGTCACTTGAGCAAAATGAAAACAGCAAGCTAAACACCAGTCAGAAAGGAAGTTACTTAACATCAGCAATCTGTGGAGGCGATCGCTAAATACCATATTCTCATATTCTCCGATCTTGGCTTCTATAAGATGTTGCAATTTTTCTGACTGCGGTCGGTTATCTAAAATATTCAGCAATAAGGACTTTGAAGGCAAAGTTATGGTATGCTCTAAGATTTCTAACCCTCGTGCTAAGTTTACCACTGAGAGCGATCGCAGATTGAACGCTGCTGCCTGCATCTTTTCTGGCGAGTAAAGCAGTTTTAGTAGCAGTAGCAGCCGCTCTTTGACATCCGATTCCAATTCTAAAAGGGCGCGTTGCAATAACTCACAAACAATCACAATCCTCTGACTAGATTGATGATTTTCTTTTTGATCTAATGTTTTAAAGTCGATGTATGCGGCGTAAATCTCACCTAAAAACTTTAATTCCTGCTTGATTAAATTTTCTATCCGACTTTCATAAAATCGATCAACTAAACCTGTAATTCCTGGTTGTTTATGTATTTTTACTAAGCTACGAAGAATATGATCCCTAGTAATACCACAAGATGTTTCCAAGTTTTCCCATAAAGTCTCCAATGCTTCTTGGGTGCCAATTTGAGCAATGGTGCGCCAAGCGTACATCCGCACTACTTCCGGTTTGTAAATATTAGTAGCCAACCGCAATAGCATTTCTAAAGCTTCATTTTCCAGTCGCACTAGGGCTGACATTGCTGTACTGCGGGTTGATTTGTAATAAAGTGCTGCAATCAGCGCCGAATAGTACTCTTCTAAATGAGTTGCTGCAATCATTTCCAATACGGCACAGCGCACCCGTAAAGACTCATCTTGTAATAAATTTGGGATGTGAATCCGCAACGCCTGCAAATAAACTGCTTCTCTGAGGGCTCTAACTCCATTCACTCGTTCCCGTTCTAGCTTATGAGTCAACATCCGGCGCATGGTTTGCGTAGCTGCTACCTTTTGCATCGGCGTTCCCTGACGTAAGACTAAAGCGGCGGCGGTGGCGCGGATGAGTGAGTTTTGACGGGGGTTCAGGTATTCTTCTAAGAGGCTTAAATTGGGATTTGGTTCAGCCAGCCAAATGTAGCGCAGTGCTAAAGCAAAAACTTCGGGGTTAGTTTCTTGGGATTGTTCTAACAAAGGGCGGATGGCGGCTAGATAAGTGGGATTTGCACCTGCCATCAGCATCACTTCCAAACTTTGGCGCTGCAAGTCTGGGGTTAACTTAATTAATAGAGGTGCTAAAACCTCCGCAGATCCTCGGGAGTCCATTTGGGCTAAAAGTTCAATGCAAGAGCGTTTATCAGCCTCGCTGCCTTTTTCTGCTAAAGCTTTGACTAACCCCTGCTTGAAGAATCGTAAGCCCACATTGGTTGCACTCAATTGACCCTGGGCTACACTCAAGACTAACAGTTCAACATAGCGCGATCGCAATTCCCAAACTACTGTTAAACAGGTGCCAGCTATCAGCATTGTTTCTGCTACCAACACCCATTTTTGCATTGGTACAGGTACAAACCGCCCACAAAATAATAGAGTTACAAAAATTACCGCTCCTGTCAAACCTGTAGCGATCGCTTCGGCAGTTCCGCCAGATAAAGTCTGCATCCGGCTGCGAATTGCCTCTGGAATCGGTTGGTACAAGATGGGGCCGCTACTCATAACAAAGGTGTAGCGCAGAAGTTCATCACAGAATTTGACAATTATCAGACCCCAGAAAAAGCTTTGCGATTGCATGGCTGGAATTAAATGCAGCAATAGCAGCACCCCTGGTAGGGAAAAGCCGACGGTGATTGGTAAAAGCGTGGCTGTGAAAAATACTCCCATCCGTTCGATGATTCGGCTGGAAACAAACCACTGCAACGACAACTCACACAGTCCCAACATCCCCCCAAAAATACCCAAGGAGCTAGCGAGTTCTCGGTCACTCAAATTCGCTTGAAGTTCACGCAGATATTGAAAATCTACTAACAACCCAATGACTTGTAATAAACCCACAAAGGCAAACAACGAAAAGACATAGCGCTTCAGTGGACTTTTAATAAAACGCTGCCGTGAGCCTTGTTCTTTAGGAATTAGTCTTTGTGGGGTTTCAGGAAAAGCTGCTCGATAGTGATTAGTTAAATAAAATAGAATCCCCGATCCTAATAAAATCACTACACAGGCGATGAGGATGATCTTATTCAGCGAGGTGTATTGCACTAGCCAAGGCAAACTAAAACCACTGATTACATCTGCTACCAAAAGACCACTACTCACCAGTGGGTAAGTGCGCTTAATCTCCCGAATGTTAAATAGTTGGTTGGCGACGATGGAGGTGTTGAGGTCATTGACTACATAAAGTGCATCTACCCACAGCCGCAGCAGAAATACCGAAATCACTGCCAGGTAGGAAAAATGCGATTCCCAACGGACTAAAATTAATAAAACTAATGGCATCAACATACAAGGTGCGATCGCTACAATCACCCGGCGTAAGGGAAAAATCTTTTGCAGCCAAGAGTATAAAAAAACCAGTCCGGCACTCATTGCGGCACTGGCAATATACATCCACGGCAGTAGGCTAGTCCCATATTCATCCAAAAACAGCGCCACTGTACTGTCCTCTGCCCACCGCAATCCTACAGATATAGTTGTGTAAAAAAGAAACATTAACTGAGTTCGTTCGCTCTCCTCTGGTCGGAGATTCACCCACTGTAGTAGTCGTGGTAAGGCAACTTTATTTGCAGCCAACCAGTGATTTTTCAGTTCCATGCAGTTTTATTTTCTGGTAGTATCACCGTGTAAGGGGAGCGTGGGAGCAGGGGAAGTAAATTCTCTCTCATCTCCCACCCTGTGAAAAGCTAAAGCTACATCTCCTGGAAATAGCAAAAGTCCTGAGCAACTGAATATTATGTTTCCCATTCCGGCTTCAAGACTATCGATTTTAGATAAATTTAAATGGTATTAGAGGTAGGGGGGCGCAGATGTGCATTCATGCAAACTTAAGCCTTGGCGAATTCTAACCGCCCTTTTAACCCAGATTCAGCACTTCATGTTGTAGTATGAAAAGCAATACAAAAATCTGCAAGTGGATATTTCAATGTTTTCAAGGAATTCACTTTCTCACAGGATTTACGCACTCAAAAGCTGAAACTTCGGTCGCGTAGCGTGCCGTGCACTCCCCCCTAACCCCCCTTAAAAAGGCTACGGTGTAATACACAAGTCTCTCTTGATGCAATATTACGGTTTATCGAATAGCCCAAAGAAACCTCAAAGATTGGTTCTGCTACGCAAAACCTGTCCCTCTCCGAACTCACGGAGAGGGACTAAAGTCAGGACTCTTTAAGGTTTTGTTTTGGCTAATTCGATGACTTGTGTATACACGGTAGCTTAAAAAGGGGGGGATCTTAAAGAGCCAACTTTTTAAGGGGGTTGGGGGATCTATAAATGCGTAATACCATTTCTTTGTGAGGCTACGCCAAACCCTTTTAACTTCTTTCTTTGCGTCCAACCAACTATCAGACGATATTTGTTGCCTTTGATATTAAAAACAGTAAAATTCCCAACAGCTTCTGCTTGAGGATAAACTGCTTGCACTCGGGCAAGATTATTCCATGTAGCTTTATTAGCTGCCTTGTACCAGTTGTTAAGTGCATCACAGGAATCAGCATAATGTTGGCAAAATTCGCGCAGCTTTTTACGATTGATGATGTGTATTATATCTAGCTCAACTGTGCCACAAGTTGATTCTCCAAAAGTGTATCATTAGTTAACAAGTCCTCAACGGTGATTCGCAAAAAGCGTTGCTCATCAACTTGAAAAAGGATTTTTATCCGATCGCTTCCGGGATATCCAGCTGGTGTCAGTTGGGCAATTGTCCTCGCGCCTTCTTGATCGTTGAGGGGTTTAACGCTGGTTTCACTACTATCCAGACGGCGAGTAATCAAGCGATCGCCATCAAAATAAACTTCAGTGTTACCTGTATCTGCTCCCAATTCTCCCATAATTAACTCAATACTAGGCTGATTTTCCAAAGAAGCGCCTAAGACTAATTCCACTGGCTGACTCATTGGATATGCCTGTCCAGCTTTAATTAAAGAATGCCATTTGTGACGCTGGTTGCGGCGATCCCAGTAGCGAATACCATAACTATGATACAGAAAGTCTTTAATTTGCACACCTTGAGCTAGCTGTAATGCACCTTCAGCGATCGCTTCAAAAGGACGTTCGCAACGGATTTTTTCTGGCTCAAAATACTGTTTGATCCATGTCTGCACTGCCGGCAATTGCACTGTCCCACCAACTAACAAAACTGCATTAATATCTGCAAGTTCTATCCCTTGGCGTCTTGCTTGCTGCAACAGTGTCGTCATCGACTCATCCAATAACTCAAAAAATGCGTGTTCTTTGAGGACATTTTCAAAAGTGTCGCGGTTTAGTTCCAGTTCATAGCTTTCAAATGTCTGATCGTCAAAATAAACTTCACTAGCTTGGTTTTGGGTTGATAGCTGAATTTTTACCCGTTCTGCCAATCGTGTTGTCAACGGACTTACCGCCAACTCTTGAGTTTTGGCAAAGTAATCTACTAACCAATTATCAATATCAGTACCGCCCAAATTTTGCCCAGCTTTCGCCAGGACACGGGCAGTTTTGACTTTTTGTTTTGAATCTTCAGCTAAGGACTTATTACCCCACTTGAGGATAAATCCTAGCGGCTTTGTGGTTGCTTGGACGCCTTGATCTAACCGGACAAGCGATAAATCCAAAGTACCGCCACCAAAGTCAATCACCAAGAGAATTTCTTGATCTGCCAAGCCATAACCCAAGGCGGCGGCTGTGGGTTCATCCAGCATCCGCACCTGTTCGACGGGAAGGGCTTGACAAACTTTTCCCAACCAGTGACGATAAGCTTCAAAACTGTCTACGGGTACGGTTAAGATTAGAGAATCTAACCCACCTTGCAGAGGTGCTAGTTGCTCAATCACCTGAGTAAGAAACCATTGCCCTACTTGTTCAAAAGTGACAATTTGTCCATCTAGTTCGGGTAAGAAACCTTGGATATCTGCACCGATACCGCGCTTGAAACTGCGGAAAAATCGCGTTTCGCCTTTAAGGTCAAGACCGCGATCGCGTACTTGTTGCCCGACTAAGACTTTATTTTGGGTTGCGTCTTCAACATAAACCAAGCTGGGAATCAGTGGCGGATTAAGACTTTGTTTAATTGATAAACCTGGTAGATTCAGGGTTTCTGGCTGCTGGGTTACAGGGTTCCAACGAGCAATGACTGTGTTGCTAGTACCAAAATCGATTGCGATCGCCATATTTTATATTTATTATCTCGCACGAAGACGCCAAAGTTACTTCATTTGTGATTATTCTCTATAAGCCCCCAAGAATGCAAATCCACCCATAGGCTTGCCACCTCAGTTGGTGTAAGGTATTCTCTAGATATGTAATGCTTGTTGGGTAGACGAGTTGGGGGTGGCAACCTCATTTACTCTCGCTGGTAGTGTCCGGTGTACGCGACTTATTATAGACAGTCTACAACGCCAAGATCCTCATTACTCCGTCAGATGACGCGCCACTCTTAAATTATTGCTAATAATTATCAATACAAAATTATGTCCGCTTTTTTTTCGAGAAGAAGTCAGAACAAACGCATTGACAAAAGGAAAACCCCATTTTCATATACCTACAGGATATTTTGAATGTACTCACTTGTATTCATTAAAGATTTGTTGACCATCATTGGTGGAGTTCTTGGTGCGGTGGCTTTTGTATGGAAAGTGCGTGATACTTCCAGTAGCTATATCTACATTGATCTTGAGGTAGGGAACTCAGTCAACGAGTATTGCTTGATTAAAGCAACTGTTGAGAACAAAGGGTTTAGTAAAAAAAGAATTGATAACGCTTTATTGCTTTTAGGCCCTGAGGATGAACCTCCTATCGACACATACAGTAATCTGACTGGAAAAAAATTTATATCTACGAATCAAATTGCACACTCCCCTGTGAAGAAGCCTATATACGGTGGACGTCCCGGAAGAGCAGTGATCCCACTTCCCTTTTTCTACGAAGAGAACGTCAGAATCGCTGATGAGAAAGCTAGTTATACGGTGCCCGTTAAATTGGATTCATTTGAAAGAGGAGTCCCTTACGCAGTGAGTCTTTTTGTCGTTGGTGAAAATCGGTTACATCGTTCTACGCAAGATGTTTTGTTAATTGAGAAGTCTCATGAAAATCCTTCCTAATGCACACTCTTACATATCGAAGAAAGCCACAGCACTCATTCTTAAAATTTACATTCCAGTATTATTGCAATTAACCAAAATCCCTATTAGGGATTGAAACTTGTAGGCTCACAGTTCTTCTGGCATAATCACAGAAATTAATTGATTCCGATTCTTCCTATAAATCCTAAAATCACTATCAAATGTGAGCAATTCACGAGTAGGATACAGTTCTGCCATCCTCACCAAACAGGCATCCGCTAACGACATCGGTACAGACTGATAACGCAGCATCAACTCATAAACCGCCCCAGCTTCTTCACTCAAGCTCAACGGGAGATGGATAATTCCCTTTTGTACAAAAGAAATTACTGCTGCTTCTCCTCCATAAACATTCTGTAAAAGAAAACAAGCCTCTGTAATCACCGCTTCACAAGTTAACAGAGGGGGTTCAATTTGTCTGAACTGATTTGTCACCCACTGATGAAACTGCTCTCTTCGATTGACTAAAGCTACTAATGGGCCTGTATCTAGCAGTACCGCTTGCTTCATTCTGCTAATGGTCTTTTAAGATACTCCTTGTTTGTCGAGAGATCACCAGGCCCAGAATCCACACAGCCTACTAAGTCTCCCGCTGCTTCTAAAGCAGACATTGGCGTGCCATCATCGTGCTTAAACTCCACTGTTGGTGATTTCAATTGCAGAAATTCTACAAAGTGAAGTACTTGCTGCTGCTGTTCTCTTGATAAGGTAAGAACCTTTTGGGCAATAATTTGCTCTAGACCAATTGCTCTCGTCACCAGTCTTTCCTCCAGTCCCATCACTTCAAGTCTAAATCCAACTGCCCCAGTGACACAGAAACCAACAGAGCGTTGAAAATTTTTAGATGACTAGCTTTTGTCAATTTGATAGCGTAGGTGGCGAAAAAGCTGATTATTTCGTTCACGAATCTAGGCGATTAACCCAGACTTATGAATAAGACACATAGCAAACCTACTTACATAGATTATATTGTTAAACTTCCTGAGCGATCGCTCGAGGAGTTTTGTCGCTGGGTGTACCGCTTCATGGGCAATGCCCAGTTCATCTCTCCTCAAAATCTAGCTGAACAACACCAGAAATTTGCTCGTGCATTAATAAATCGGTATTCTTCCAAAGCCACATAAATCAGGATTTTAGTACAAAAACCTAATCTAACCCGGAACTCCGGGTTAGTGATAGTTCACACTCAATCTTCATTCCGTAACTGCCATACTGCACCGAAAGCGGCCCCAGCCCCAGCTAACAATCCGGTACTCATTCCTTCGATAGTTTTTTGGATTGGATTTTGAGTTAAACACTCACTTGTAACCTTACTGTCATCCAAGCAGAGACTACTTTCTGCCCAACCGGCAGTACCTCCTAAAATTACACCAGTTATACTACAGGAAAGAACTAGCAGCAAAAGACGTTGATTTTTTCTAGCCATAGATAGATGTTTCAAAGATTGAATATAGTAACGTCACTCACTTACTTTACACATTCTTGCTAGCAAATGTCAGCTGGCTTCAACAGAACTGGCTCCCCTGAAAAAGCCCCGATTTTTACAGACAAAAGTTTTATTGCATAAAGATCGGAGCAGTAGACTGTGATATCTTTCCTAGAATCAAACTAAATTCATAGCTAAAATTAATGTCAAACTTTGATTTGAGCAGCATTGCTGTGCCCCTACGACAGATGTGGTTCAAATAGATGAAAACTGCTGTATTTTTACAAATGATTTAGGACTGCTTTTTTACCTCTTTTGAGGTACTAATACAGGCAGTTGACGGGCGCCGGCTACGAATTTGGCGTGTTGTCCAACAGTCAAAACATTGAACTGACCGTCTTGCTAAGACTTTCAATACCGCAGGAGAAAAACTGTATCCAGGCCCTCGAAAACCGATAGGATGTTGACGAGTGACGCGCTTGATATGTTTTTCAGCCAAGGCCACCTCTTGTTCAATCTCATCCTCTGAATACAGATGTAGCCAAGGATCATGATAAAATGAATGATTGCCAATTTCGTGACCAGCGAGCGCGATCGCTTGTAATGCCTTACTATTCTTTTCCAGGGCTGCATCCTGACCAACAATGAATACTGTGATTGTCAAATCCCATTGCTGGAGAATATCTAAGAAACGAGGTACTGCGATATCCAGGTAAGATGGGAAAGTCTCCCAACCCGGAGCGCCCTGATTTTTTAGATAAGACCAAATATTATCTAAATCTAAAGAAAGACTGGCTATTGGTTTGTTTGCTGGTCGTTTAGTTACCATTATTAGGACGTTTTTAAGCGTAAATTATACTGTTATTTTTGGGCTTTATCGGTCAAGTTTCGGACTTCGGCTCAGGGCTTCTAAGCACTAAATATTGATTTGCTGTCTCTGAGTCAAACACATTGCAATTCCATTTTCGTAGTAAGCTGCCTCATTAATAAAAATCGGCCAAACCGTAGATGTTCCCTCATAAACAATTGTTTGATCATCAAAAGTTAGGAAAATTGGATCTCCTGGATTCAAGGCTTGATAATCCTTGTCCTGAAGCTCTGGATGAATCATTCCAAATATTGTCCCATCCTGTTTTTTGGGATAGTCCACATCAGATAAATGGTCATAGACAATCAACGTTTCTTTAGTTGATGGAATTTCACCCTGGTTAAATTGTTCTAGATAGTCCAGAACTGTGTGAACAAGTTCCACTGTTTGTTGGAACAACGTCGCTTTTAAGAGGCTTTGGGCAATGGGACCAACCTCGATCGCAAAGCCTAATTCGCACAGAGAATTTACAAATGGGTTTTCTTCAACTGATTTAAAAGAGCAGCGATAAACTCTCACCAAAGGATTAATTTGGCTCAGATAAGCAGCTAATTTCAAGTTTAAGGGATGACTGTTTACCAAAATAATTGTCAGACCCATATTAGCTGTAGTGCTGTGCAAGTCTAAGATGAAATCTGCTTGTTTATCCCCATTTGATATTAGGGTGTTCTGAATTGATTTAGCTTGCAATTCCTCGTAACTGTTCCGAGTCGCATCTTCTAAATCTTGCTTGAGAAAACAGCGATTTAAATCCTTCTCTACATATCGCCTCCTTGCGGCAAAAGCGTTAGGATTTGCTAATAGACTGACTGTCTCAAAACTTGGTCTACTAATTAGATGGGGAAACTGGGCAAATTTTTGGATTAGGTAAGCCCCTGTAAACTCATTGCCATGAGTTCCACCGACAATTGCAACTCGATTAATCTGGTTCACGATTACACCTATAGGAATCATATTTGATTTCTGAAAAAATCTCGGTAGTAATGTTGCAAAAAAATTGTAGGTTGGGGAGCCACTGCGTTGCGCGGGTTTCCCGCGTTGTAGCAAGTGGCGTTGGAGGCTTTGCCAAAGCCAACATCCTGATAATCAGTTGGGTTGCGCTCCGCTCCACCCAACCTACGTCTAGGTCTAATGCACTATTTTAGCCTAGAGGGTCCACTACGTGCATTTCAAAAATCAAATACTAGTCCTATACTTCTTAATGTACCTTATGAAGCATTCACTTTGCCGATGCGATCGCGACCATGTGGTTGATCAAGATAAGACATATCAGGCCCATCGGGAATGATTCCGCCTGGATTGAGTGGGAATAGGTTCCCGTAGTAGTCCCGCTTCACACTCTCGACATCGCAGGTGTCAGCAACACCTGGAAGCTGATATAGATCACGCAGATAACCTCCTAGATTCTGATAGTCTTGAATTCGCCGCCGATTGCACTTAAACAACCCGTAGTAGGCACTATCAAAGCGAAATAACGTTGTGAATAAACGCACATCTGCGAGTGTGAGATTGTCTCCGCACAGATAGCGATTAGTCTGCAATGCAATCTCAATCTCATCAAGAGTTGTGAACAGTTCATTACAAGCTTGATTGTATGCTTCTTGAGTTTGGGCAAAGCCGCAGCGATACACACCGTTATTTACCGCGTGATAAATTTTCTCATTCCACCAGTCAATTTTCTCTTTGAGTGCTTCTGGGTAGAGATCGAGTGTGGGATTGTTGGCGAACTCTTTAAACTCAGAGTTCAGCATCACAATAATCTCTGAACTCTCATTATTAACGATAGTTTTTGTTTGGCTATCCCATAGTACTGGCACTGTAGAGCGTCCACTGTACCCAGGTTCTGCAAGTTGATAAAATTCAGCTAGTGTGCTGCAACCCTGTTCTTCTTGGTTAAATATCCAACCGCCTTCAATGGGAGAAGGAGAGACGATACATACTGATATTACCGCTTCGAGTTTTTTGAGCGATCGCACAACCAGGGTTCGGTGCGCCCAAGGACAGCCCAGCCCTACATAGAGTTTGTAGCGCCCCTCTGCTGGTGAGTACGGATTCCCTAACTCTGTGCCAATGAACTTCCGAAACTGACTATTCGGACGAATATACGCTCCCGACTGATTGCTAGGAGCAAGCTTTGACATCATGATCTGCCAGATAGTCGTCCAGACATACTTTCCCACCCAGATGATCAGCTTCGGAGGGAGTGTCCTGCCCTTTTTTTTTGGGAGATTTTTCTCCTCATCCATCCGAGTTGAGTTGCTCATGGCGACAATCTGGCTTTGGGAGGGATTGACATTACCACTGTTTCAACTAAGTAGGTTTCCATGCTTACAACTCACTCTGAGTTTTACTACTTTACTACGCTTTACCTGTATTTTGTATCATAATCATTACAAAAAATGTCTCAGCTTTAAGCTAATCGTCATGGAAATTGCATCTTTGTATGTATGTAGCCTATCTAACATCACAGGATTGGTGAAAAGTTAAAGTGATCAACTCACATCTTGCACCAACAAAAATTGATGTGATTTTATTACTCAGTAAAAAAGTAAAAGTATTGATTTATCGATAAAAGCCAATAAAAATTAGGTAGCTTTATCGCACATCTTTTTACTTTTTCTGGGATTATACGGTGAGGTGCAAGATATGAGTCAACCATTTATTTGTCAATAACTAGTGGTCTTTAAAACCTAGTCAAAAATCGACATCGTAAACACAATTTTTCAGCTAATGATAGTTAATGGCGCAACTGCTACCATACTCCGACGACGAAGGAGGGCTACGCACAGCGTCTTTATTTGTGCAGCGTCACTAAGGAAAGGAGAAGTTCTGAGCAAATAAAACCGACCCTCTGACTTCTCAGTGCGTTTACGTGTCGTATTTAAAAGCATCGTTCATCCTTACCCTTAAAAACCCAATATAAGGCTTAATTCGCCACTATAGTATATAACTTTTTCAGTGCAATTACTTATTTACTAACCTGACTTTACATGATCTTGATGAAAATAACATCACACCTTAACACTAAGTAAACCGAAAAAATATAAGTTTAGAAAGAAATTACTGAAAGAAAAAAGAACAAAAACATAAGATTTACGTAGGAATAATTGTAGATAAAGTGACTCAACTTCATAACAAAACTAACCTTCTAGAGGAAACAGATTTAGGGACTTTAATAGCTCAGGGTGCTACTACAGACAAATGGCAAGTATTGCCGTACACTCTTCCAATCCTACCTATACATGCCGCCCTACTTCGTACTGGTAAGGTATTCTTTTTCTGTGGCTCAGGTAATGATCCCAATCGGTTAAATACTCCCTATGACAGTGTGGTTTGGGATGTAAACAGGGGAACCTTTTCCCGTCAACCGCCTCCATTGGATAGCAATAATCAACCTATTGACCTTTTTTGCGCTGGTCATTCCTTCACTGCTGATGGTCTGTTAATGGTTGTGGGTGGAACTCTGCGCTATGACCCATTTTATGGTTCACCCTCTGTTCTGATGTTTGATCCGATTACCGAGAAATGGGTCAAGAACGTATCAATGAATAATGGCCGGTGGTATGGTACTGCGTTAACACTAGGGAGCGGTCGTATCCTTGCAGTGTCTGGATTAGATAAAGATGGCAACCTCAACAGACAACCAGAAATTTATTCTTCTACATTTGCAAATGGTTGGAACGCTTTTCCAACAACTAATCCATACCCGCAATACGCACAGCTGTTTCTCCTAAGTAATGGAAATATCTTTTATTCAGGTGGTCACATGGGCGGCAGTGGAGTGACGCCAAGGATACTAACCCTGCCGGGGAAATTTACACAATCCATCACAGAAAAACTGGTACCAGGGCTGCAAGATCAAGATTTCGGTAATCAAGCTGCCAGCGTGCTTTTACCACCTGCACAAGACCAAAGGGTGATGATTATGGGTGGGGGTAGTAGTACTACGGCAACAGCCAGGGCGAATATTGTAAATCTAAAAGCTACTAATCCAACTTACGTAGGATCAAGGTTTCTAAAATATGCTCGGATGCATCTGAGCGCAGTTTTGTTGCCCGATCGCACAGTGTTTGTTTGCAATGGTAGCAAAATGAATGAGGACACAACAAAATCAATGCTGCCAGCAGAAATCTACAATCCAGCCACAAATACCTGGACAGCAGTAGCTAAACAAAATGTCCCCCGCGTATATCACTCAGTCGCCTTGCTCCTGCCAGATGGTAGGGTAATCGCAGCTGGAGGCAACCCTCAACGGAGAGTCAATGAACTGCGATTAGAAATCTACAGTCCTGCGTATATGTCGCGGTCACGACCAATTATTCAGAGAGCTCCTCAAACATTGAGCTACGGGCTGCAATTTAGGATTCAGACACCCCAGGCTGGGAATATTAGATGGGTTAGTCTGATTAGACCAATGGCGACCACCCATTCCTGCGATGCAGAACAAAGGTTAGTGGATGTACCGATTAATTCTCGGAACGCTACTTCTCTGAATGTCACACTAACAAACAATCGAAATATAGCACCACCAGGTTGGTACATGCTTTTTATTAGTGACAACAATGGGACACCTTCAGTAGCAACCTGGACGCAATTATTTTAGCCTTACGCGTTTAGGTTTAATATACTGCACTTTAACTAAATTCTAGGAGTGGAAATATGAATTACAAGCTATCACGTCGAAAATTTGGCCAGTTGGCACTTGCTGGAACTCTAATATCTGGACTTAGCTATCAAACCAACAAAGCCTTCGGGGAAACATCAAGTTTAAAAATTATCGGTATAGGTTCTAGCCCGATCATCAGCACTGACCAAACGGATAGTCCAGAGGTAAACACCACCGAATTAAACAGCATTACCCCAAAAAATGTAGCCACAGATATTAAGCCTGTAGGACTTGTTTTGCAATCCTTAATCACAGGAAAAGCTCAGATACTTGTGAATAAAAGTACACCTTTAGTAGAGTCTAACGAGACATTGAGCGGCTTCACTTCTTTAAGCGATGGTACACTGGTCGTAGCCATTACTCCTGTTAGCACTAGTAGGAAAGAGGCGACATCTACTCGGATTACATTTTTGAGTACACCTGTAAAAACTTTGATAGTCTCAGGACTTGAACAGAATCAACAGCTTGGCAGCTTGCTAGGTACTAATGATGGGCGACTCATCGGTTTAGTAGGTAAGAATAACGGTACACCGCCGATCAGATTGGTAGATATTAACCTTCAAACAGGAGAGATCAGTTTCATTAATAAGGTTAAATTCCCGGAGGATGAGCGGGTTAGCAATCTAGCTGAATGCCCCGATGGAAAACTCTATACCTCCTTAGTTGAATCCGATGGTGATACATTCCTGGTGCAGCTAGATTCAAATCAAAATAAACCGATCAGACTGGGACAATTGCAAGTTAATGGTCAAGCATGGAATAATGGCTTACAAAGCTTAGTTTGCTCTGGAACAGGTCAACTCCTTGCCTTTGGAGCGATGAGGTATCAAACACCTAATACTGTGTATAGCGTTGATAAGAACAGTGGAAACATGACTCGGCTACAAGACTTTGACGCTACTCAGATTGCGCTTGCTCGTGCTTAGAAGAAATTGAGCCGATAAGTAGGTAGGCGTAATTAAACATACAGCACTTTGCAGGTAAATTAAGTACACATCTTAATATGATAAATCTTGTGGGGTGGGCATCCTGCCCGCCCTTGTGTACCTCATTCAGATGAAATGTGCTGTAAGATCAAACCTCACCCTCAATCCCTCTCCGTGAGTTCGGAGAGGGAAGCCGGAGGCAGGGTGAGGTTTTATATTTAATTTGACCTACTTACTTATCTCACAAAAAACTGCCAAGCTCTCATCTGGTTTTGAGGGCTTTTTATTGGCATTGATTGCTACACCATATTATTAAGAATATTTTAATTGATTGACAAAAGGCGCTTTATTATAAAGTCTCAGAGATGCTAAGAAACGCATCAAATATAAACCTATCTGGTAGCGAAGTTTGTGCGCCTGGTTTTGTTGTTGCCAAAGCACCTGCTGCTGCACCCCAAACAACTGCCTGATGTAAAGAAAGTCCTTCAAAAAGTGCCGCAGTTAAGCCGCCATTAAAAGCATCGCCAGCAGCTACTGTGTCAACCGCATGAACTGGAAACGCCGGTACAAAAAACTTTTCCTCAGCAGTGGCACAAAAAACACCTTTAGCACCCAGTTTAACGATCACACATTTCACACCCCGTTGTAATAAAACTCCAGCTGCTTTGGCTGCTTGTTCCTCTCCATCCACCGGAAAACCCACTAACTGCGCTGCTTCAATTTCATTCGGTGTGATAATATCCACTAACGGGTAAAGTTCGTCTGGGAAATCAGATTGGGCGGGTGCAGGGTCGAGAATTACCCTTATTTTGGTTTTTCTGGCGGCTTTTGCGGCTGCAACCACGGCAGTAATCGGAATTTCTAATTGTAAAAGCAGTGCTGTAGCTGATGGTAATAAATGGGACAATCGTTCGACATCTTCTTGATTGACACATCCATTTGCACCAGGAATTACAATAATTTGATTTTCACCAGCATGATTGACGGCGATGATGGCGACTCCAGAACTAACAGTCTCATCGACGAAAATATGATCAATCTGCACACCAGATGCTTGCAAATTGTTGACAAGTTCTACACCAAAACCGTCTGCACCGACACGCCCCACCATTTGAGTAGGAATTCCCAATCTTGCTAATGCTACGGCTTGATTAGCTCCTTTACCTCCCGAAACTTGAAAAAAGTCTTCTCCTAGCAACGTTTCTCCTGGGAGTGGTAATCGGGGTGCTGTTGCTACCAAGTCTATATTGATGCTGCCGAAGACGATAATGCTCATGATGCTTATTGTTGTTGATCGTCAAGTCATTCAGCTTAATATTACAGGAACACACAAGTCTGAAATAGCTAATTAACCAAGGTTTTACCCCACCCTAACCCTCCCCTTATAAAGGCTACGGTGTATACACAAGTCTCTCTTGATGCAATTTACGGTTTATTGAATAGCCCAAAGAAACCTCAAAGATTGGTTCTGCTACGCAAAACCTGTCCCTCTCCGTGAGTTCGGAGAGGGACTAATTAGTAAGGAGAGAAACTCAAGTCAGGACTCTTTGAGGTTTTGTTTTGGCTAATTCGATGACTTGTGTATACACGGTAGCCTTATAAAGGGGAGGGAACTAGATTTCTTGTTTCCCCCCAATATATCGAGGGGATTAAGGGGGGTAATTCGACAATGCCATTGCAGGTTAAAAGACTTGTGTGTACACCGTACCCTTTATAGGAAGAGAGACTTTGATTATTCGCAAAATATTGTCATTCATTTAATTCCATCAATTCTTTGGTTTTCAAATCAGCAGCTACCGGTAGAGAACATCCTGCAATCTGAGGAGAGATAGAGCAAATCGCATCTGTCGTTGTTTCAAAACAATTTGATAACCCAATTGTTTTTAACAATCCTGAACGTTCTAGTAGTTGTTGGACTTTGGGTTGTAAACCTGTGAGAATTAAGCGGCAATTATGCCGTTCCATGTCATGATAAATATCCTCTAAGGCTACTAACCCAGTTGTGTCCATATTTGGCACAAACCGCAACCGCAGAATTAAATACTTCACTTCCGGTTCATCGCGGAGGAAGGTAGCAAACCGTTCAGCAGCACCAAAAAATACGGGGCCATCTACCCGATAAACGGCAATTTCCTTACCTAATTCCAGAGGAGTACCAGGAGGAAATACTTCGGTTTCAGGTATTTTAACTAGGCTTAAATCGCTCATCCGTTTGATGAACAAGGCTCCAGCTGCAATCAATCCCACTTCTACAGCCAGAACTAAGTCAAACAAAATTGTCACTAGCCAGGTGAGAATCATCACAGCAAAGTCGGAGTAGGTAGCACGCATTAACAAACCAATGCCTTTCCACTCAATCATCCGCCCGCTAACTACCATTAGAATCCCAGCAAGTGCCGCTAAAGGAATCTGTGCTGCTAAGGGTGCCAAAGTTAAAACAATAATCGCTAAGGCAACGCCGTGAATTACCCCTGATAGTCGGGTTTTGCCGCCAGAACGGACATTGACAACAGTCCGAGCGATCGCACCTGTTGCGGGAATGCCACCAAAAAATGGCACAATAATATTTGCCAATCCTTGACCAATTAATTCGCGATCGCTATTATGTTTTTCGCTCACCGTCATCCCATCAGCCACCACCGCCGATAGCAACGATTCAATACTTCCCAGTGCTGCTAAAGCCAAAGCTGGATTTATCAGTTCCCGAATCACGCTAAAATCATTCCAGTGGGGAATACCTTGGGGCATCGGTAAAGATTGCGGAATGTTGCCAATTGTGGGTACATCCAGATGGAAATAAGAAGCGATCGCTGTTGCCAACACCAACCCCATTAAAGAACCCGGTATTGTAGAATTAATCCTAGGCCACAAAACCGTGGTTGCAATCACCACTATTGCCAACCCAACAGCAGCCCAGTTTAAAGCTTCTACATGACTTGCACTTTGCCAAAGTCCCGGCAAAAAATGTTCGCTACGCGGTAGTTGTAAGCCAAAGAAATTATTTAATTGACCACAAAATATAATCACGGCAATACCATTGGTAAAGCCTGCCGTCACTGGATAGGGAATAAACTTCACTAGCTGTCCAAGTTTGGCAACCCCTAAGGCAATCTGGATAATCCCAGCCATCACCCCAGCAATCCAAACTTTCTCAATGCCGTACTTGGCGACAATTCCCACCAAAACCACAGCCATTGCGCCTGTTGGTCCTGTAATCTGTACTGAAGAACCGCCAAAGATTGCTGCGACAATTCCCGCCACAATCGCGGTGTAAAGTCCAGCTTTTGGTTCTACTCCACTCGCTACCGCAAAGGCTAAAGCTAAAGGTAAGGCTACTACTGCTGCTGTCAGCCCTCCCGTCAAATCGCCACGCAGTCCACTAAACAAGCGTCCCAGACGCTGTGGTTCTTGGAGGATATCTGAGATTGCCATATTCAGTTTCAACTCTCATACAGAATTTGCTGATACATACATTGATGTGATATGATATCCGGGCAATTAAGCATAATACCCGGAACCCCAAAGAGCCTGCGGGGAAAAGCACCTTTATTATAGACATCGGGGAAAAAAGTCAAAATTATATTGTGATTAGCTTGTTTTTGCGATCGCTCGAACAGATTACAGTAGATATAACTAAAATTGCGTTTGCGTAGCGTACCGTAGGTAATCGCTCATCGTCAGACTCAGGACTTCGTTCTGTGTTAATATCAACTGCACGAAACCGCAAAAAGCCGTGGCTACTGTATTAAAATCTCATCGGGTATCAAGAAGGCGTAAACATTCAACGCATCCTCTCCAGCGCTTGCTTGAGTATGGACACCAGTATCGTAAACAAATTTGGCTGGCGACTACTTATTCTATCCTGAATAAATTTTTTGACTTAGCACCACCCGGCTTAATTGGTGTGGCGGTGGATGTGGTAGTCAAGCAGCAGAATTCCATAATTGCACAGTTAGGGGTACGCGATGTCTTTCAACAACTTTTGATTATTTCCTTCCTGACTGTGATCATTTGGATACTAGAATCTATTTTTGAGTACGCCTACGCTCGACTTTGGCGGAATTTGGCTCAGAATATTCAGCATGACTTGCGTTTGGATGCATACAAACATTTGCAAGAGTTGGAATTGGCTTATTTTGAAGAACGCAGCACTGGCGGTTTAATGTCTGTCCTCAGTGATGATATTAACCAATTAGAGCGATTTTTGGATGGAGGAGCGAATGATATTATCCAAGTTTCCGCAACTGTTGTAATTATTGGCGCTGCTTTCTTTATTTTGGCTCCTAGTGTAGCGTGGATGGCTTTGTCTCCAATGCCGTTTATCCTCTGGGGTTCCTTTGCTTATCAACGATTACTTGCACCTCGCTACGCCGAAGTACGAGAAAAGGTAGGTTTCCTTAATTCGCGTTTGTCAAACAATATCAGCGGAATTACTACTATTAAAAGTTTCACCGCCGAAACTTATGAAGCCTCTCGTTTGGAATTAGATAGTGATGCTTATCGCCGTAGTAACTCTAAAGCAATTACTCTTTCTGCTGCTTTTGTCCCGTTAATTCGGATGCTGATTTTAGTGGGTTTCACGGCATTACTGTTGTATGGCGGGATGGCAGTAGTTTCTAAACAAATGTCTGTAGGTACTTACAGCGTATTAGTGTTTTTAATCCAGCGCTTGCTCTGGCCTCTAACTAGATTAGGCGAAACATTTGACCAATATCAAAGGGCAATGGCTTCTACTAATCGAGTCATGAATTTGTTGGATACTCCTATCGCCATTCATACAGGTGATGTGGCGTTACCTGTGAATGAAGTGCGCGGCGAAGTGCAATTTAAAAATGTTTATTTTGCCTATAAAGATAGATTTCCAGTTATTAAAAATCTGTCTTTGGATATTCCCGCAGGAAAAACGATCGCAATTGTCGGTTCAACTGGTTCTGGTAAAAGCACTTTAGTCAAACTTTTATTGCGATTATACGAAGTGCAAACAGGAAGCATTACTGTCGATGGCATTGATTTACAAAGTTTGAATTTACAAGATTTACGCCGTTGCATTGGTTTGGTAAGTCAAGATGTCTTTCTATTTCATGGCACTGTAGCAGAGAATATTGCTTATGGTAGCTTTGAAACTACAGAGCAAGAAATTATCACGGCGGCGAAGGTAGCGGAGGCGCACGAATTTATTATTGAATTGCCCGAAGGTTATGAGACAATTGTGGGGGAAAGAGGACAAAAGTTATCTGGTGGACAAAGACAACGGATTGCGATCGCTCGTGCAGTTCTCAAAAATCCGCCCATTCTGATTTTAGATGAAGCGACCTCGGCGGTGGATAATGAGACAGAAGCCGCAATCCAGCGATCGCTCGAACGGATTACAGTCGATAGAACTACAATTGCGATCGCACATCGTCTTTCTACCATCCGCAATGCCGATTGCATTTATGTCATGGAACATGGGAAATTAGTAGAGTCCGGAACCCATGAGCAATTGCTGGAGAAAGATGAGATTTATTCTAGTTTTTGGCGTGTACAGTCAGGTTTGAGATAACTTTCACGCAAAGTTTTGTGTCTTCATTACAAATTATTTATGTTTTTTGGTAATAGTCAACCAGAATCAGGTGATACCAAGTGGCGTCGCCAGTTGGATAGGTTTGTGAAAGCAAATCAGCAGGAATTGGCGGCGCTTTTTTGGGGATTGTGGTTAGCAAATGGTGACAGTCAGGGTACTGTTGGTATTGATTTGCAACCAACGCCGCATTTTGTTTATTGTCCCAAAGAGCAGATAGATAAGTTAAATATTCAAGTTGATAATCGCCTTCAGGAAATTTTGGGAATTGTTGAGAATCATCAGCCGGAAATAGAAGTTGTGATGATTGGGATTGGGAAGGGGGAAATTAAGTTAATTCAGTTTGCACCGGAACCAGCACCACCGGCTTGTTTTGAGCAAGCTGGTAAGGATGTGGATGGGTTATTGGAAGTGCTGGAACAACGGATGAGTAACCATTTTTCAAGCTAATAACTTGATGAATATTATTTTTCTAATTAAACTTTGATGCGATAAAGGTCGATTTTTATATGTCCTCAAACATAAAGCAAACTAAACGTTGCAAAGAAGATTTTGCTCAATTTTTTGAATCTCCAAGTCGAGAAACTTTTCGTGAATTACTCCGCAACACTACAGGAGAGTATGATGATCTGGATTTTAAAAGAGAACTTATTTCGGATGATGAAATAGCCAAGGATATTCTTGGTATGGCGAATAAATCTGGTGGTGCAGTTATTTTTGGGGTTGAGGAAAAAAAAGAAGATAACAGCTTTAACTCTAAGGGATTGTCCGACTTAAATGATAAAACTGATTTTAAAAATAAAGTTGAAAAATATCTTCCGTCTCAGCTAGACTTCAGAGTTGTATCTTAAGCATTGGAGAATCGATATCTAAAAGCCAACTTTCATCAATAAACTCTAAATTTTCATTGTAAATAAGAACCAACTCGCCGAGCTTTTGAGCGTTATTACTTGCCGTCTGTGTGCCATAAACAGCAGAAGCTATAAGGAAAAACTTTAGTTGTAGAAAGCGTTCTTTGTGGGTAACGCCAATAGAGCTACTAACTAATTCTGCTTCTAAGAGACGAGGCAAAGTAATTGTTTCATAATATTTATCTTGTTCATCCCAGTAACCGCATATTTTATAATCAGATAGTTCCAGATGTTGTTTAACAAGAGTATTAACATCTAAAGTTTCTAATATTTCACTTAAATCTCGCCAAACTTGATGATTTTTTAATTCGAGTTTTGTCATAGTTGTGCGGGTTTAATGTTCTGTTACCAAACCAGGGAAGTGTAATATACCATCAATAAATTTTGCATGAAATCGGCGCTCGCTACCTTTACCTAATACTTTAGATTTCAAATCGTAGCCCGATTCTTGGGAAGTCACCAGCCCCACATTACCACGAGGAGGTACTTGCCCTTTATCAATGGCTTTTAAATGTTTGCCATTCTGATCGTATTTTAATGCAAACTTTATTTGTTCACTTGCAAATGAAACTAGTAGACCACTGGTTGACAAATATACAGCATTAGGTTGAATATCTTCCCAATTATTGGGTAAAGCTTCCATTTAATTTACTACTGATATACTAGTCGAATTTAATTCGTAATTCGTAATTATTACTCCATAGTAGGGTGGGGATTAAAATGCCCACCCTAATTGCCTAAACTAGGGCTGGTGTATTTGCCCGCTTAACTTGAGGTGTTGCAACCATCCGCATTCCGGCGGGTGTAGCTATAGTTAACCCACGGCGCACAGGACGCACAGGACGCTTATTCACCTGCGATACTTGAAATTCCGACAAAACAGTTACCAAGACAATTTTCATTTCATACTGGGCAAATGCCATCCCAATACAGCGACGATTACCGCCACCAAAGGGTAAATATTCATAAGGTGAATATTGTCTTTCTAAAAAGCGTTCTGGTTTGAACTGCTTGGATTGTGGGTAAACTTCTTCCCGATGATGCGCTAAATAAATACTGGGGACAATTACCGTTCCCTCTCGCAGTTCGTAGCCCATAATTGTAATTGGCGTCTTCACGATCCTCGGGAAAGCAGTCATGACTATTGGGTAAATTCGCAGTGTTTCTTGGCAAACTGCTGTCAAATAGGGCAATTTAGCGACATTACTCAAATCGGGATTAACTCCAATGGTGTTGAGTTCTTCTAGCAACTTCTCACGCACCTCTGGTAAATGGTCAATCCAGTAAAAAGCCCATGTCAATGCCGAAGCGGTAGTTTCATGTCCCGCAACTAGCAGCGTCATTAACTCATCGTGTAATTCTTCATCTGACATCCCTTGACCATCGTCGTCACGAGCCGCCATCATCAAACTCAGGATATCTTGGCGATTTTGCTCAGATTCAGCCCGACGTTCTCGAAGCAAAGCATAAATCAGTTGATCAATTTTTTGCCGTTGTTGCAGAATCCAACCCCACGGACTCCACGCACCAAAATCTTTTTGCATGAACTGGAAAAAGAAGGCGCTGGACATTACAGGCGAACTGATGAAGTCTAGTAAGTCACTTAGCGATCGCCTCAGTGACTCAAAAAGCTGTCCTTCATTCAAACCAAATACAACCCGTAGAATAACACGCAAGGTGATTTCTTGCATCGACTCACGGATATTAAAAGGCTTCTCAATTTGCCATTGGTTACTCACCTGTCGGGTTATTTCGCGGATATCCTGACCATAAGCCCGCATCCTCTCGCCATGAAAGGGAGGAGCTAATAGTTGCCGTTGACGCTGGTGGCGATCGCCATCTGATAACATGAAGGAGCGATCGCCAAGTAAAAATCTTAGTCCTATGTTCCCTCCCCCAACCTCAAAATACCTAGAATCAGCAGTAAAAATCTGCTCAAGCGCTTGGGGTTGACTAAAGTACACAAGATGGTTGTCAGACCGACTACTCCTGATTGTGAAAGTGTCACCATAGATTTTGGCAAAATCATCCACATATTTCAGTGGCTGACCAATAAACTTGATCATCCGCAGCCAGCGCGGAATTTGAGGACCGTCAGGCAAATTGTAAGTTGTTGTCATAGAATTTTGTGGAGTTGATGGCTTCTGAATTTTATTGTTACGAGTTTTCATGTTATTTAGGGTTACAGAAAGCGGTATATTCATTAATAGGGAGTAGGCTTGCCGTGAGCGTAGCCGAATGGGAGTGGGAAGTGAGGGAAAAGGATAATAATTAATTAATACTCCTAATAACTAACTTAGTACTCAACACTCTTTCAAGTCAGTCCATCATCAAAAAATCCTACAACCAAACATGAAAAAGATTTCTTTCCCTACTCCCCACTTCCATTCGACTACGCTCACGGCAAGCCCACTCCCTTTCCCTAGCTAAAGCAGTGCCAAAAATCATCGCTATTCTCAACGGTAAAGGAGGAGTCGGTAAAACGACTACCGCAGTCAATCTGGCTGCAAACTTTGCCAAGAAAAAAAAGGTGCTGCTGATTGATGCAGATATTCAAGGTTCTGCCAGTTGGTGGTTTGGGCGCAGTCAGCAGGGAATGGGATTTGATTTATCTCAAGAAACCGATCCCACACTTTTAGGTGATTTAGGAAAGATAACAGGTTACGATTTAGTAGTGGTGGATACACCTCCCGCGCTACGCTCTGAAGCATTAGTGGCGGTAGTTGCGATCGCAGATTATCTAGTTTTGCCTACACCCCCAGCCGCAATGGATTTAGCAATCCTCGTGGAAACAGTCAAGGAAGCCGTCATCCCCTTGGGAACCCCCCATCGGGTATTGCTCACCAAAGTCGATACGCGCAGCCTGGGGGAAGCGCAAGAAGCAAAAAATACTCTGACTCGCTTAGGTATTCCTACTTGTAATACCTTTATTCGTGCCTATAAAGCTCATGAACGAGCAGCACTTGAAGGTGTAGCGATTACTCAATGGCGAGGAGGAAATGCACGGGAGGCGGAATTAGACTACCGCCGTGCAGCTGATGAATTACAGCGTGATTGGAGAAAATAATAATGGCTAGGAAACAAAGTCTCTCTGACTTATTACAAGAAGAGGCGCAAAAATTCACACCCTCAGAAGGTGAACCTGCGATCGAAGTTACAGCAGAAAAAATTGTCGAAAAACAGGCTTCATCTGATGAGGAATCCTCAGACCAGACACCTGAATCAACTTCTATTAAGCGCACAAGTCCAACTAAGGTCGATTTAGAAGAAACTCTCAAAGAGTTGACAACTAATCTAGAAACAAGCCACAAAAAAGAAGCATCTCTTGGACAGGAGATTGCTAATTTACAATCAAAATTATCTCAGCAAAAAACATTAGCATCAGAACAACGATTAATAGCAGAAGAGCTAACAAAAGAACTTGACGAAACCAAAAAAACAGCACTACAACTTGCACAAGCAAATTCCCATCTGATAGAAGAAATTAATGCTTTAAAACAAACAGCAGAAGATAATTCTAAACTTGTTGTCAAAGAAACTAGCGCGATAAAACCAGTAAAAGAACAGTACAATCCATATAACCACAAAAAATCACATCGGCCATCGGAAAGACTAGCTCCAAATCAACCAGGTGAGTATGCTGATAGTGTTGTAAAAGAAACTAGTGCTATACAACCAGTAAAAGACCACTACAATCCACTTAATTACAAAAAATCACATCGGTCATCGGAAACACTAGCTCAAAATCAACCTCAAAATCAACCAAATGAGTATCCTGATAGTTCTAATGAGATGTGGTTACTTGACTAGAGTCAGATTAATTCGTAATACTTCTCTACGAGGGGCTGCGGCAACGGCTGCGCTCAGTACAAGTTCGTAATGACGCTCTCTAGGAGACGCTAAAAGCGTAGCTTGCTTCTCTGTAAGAGTACGATGACTCGCTCTCCGTGGCGCTAACGTAATTTGTAATTAAGAAACGGGTTTAATTTACCTACCAAATTTTCTTTCTTAGTAGTCTGGAATTAGTTGGTAAGTAGGTAGGCGTAATTAAACATAAGATCAAACCTCACCCTCAATCCCTCTCCGTGAGTTCGGAGAGGGAAGCCGGAGGCAGGGTGAGGTTTTATATTTAATTTGACCCACTTATATCATGTCCGCTTGATTACTTATTAAACCCCAAGAACCCCACCTCGCCAAAGCTACGCTTTGTCAAGGGGTGGGGGTGGGGTGCAATGACTATGGGAATCACAACTAATTACCCGGACATGATATTACTTATCTAAATCTTCAACTAAGTTTAATTACGAATTACGTTAGCAATGTTCGCGCAGCGTCCCCTATCCCCTAGTGAAGGAAAGCTGGGTAAAGTCTCGTGTAGCCCCGACTTCTAGTCACCAGGCAGTAATAAATTAGACTTTACAAACATCCTCTTAACTCCTCACTCCTGTACAGACGCGATTAATCGCGTCTCTCCCCACTCCCCAAAAATTATGGCATCAAAGAAAGTTTTCCAAAATGTCAAAATTTGGACTAAAGCCACGTACAATTAAAGTCGCCTATCCCTTAATCCAGGAGCTAATGCCATGCCAATGGCCGTTGGCGTAATTGAAACTTTAGGTTTTCCTAGTGTCTTAGCAGCAGCAGATGCAATGGTCAAAGCTGCCGGTGTGACAATTGTGTATTATGGTCAAGCCGAAAGCGCTCGCTTGTTAGTCGCCGTCCGGGGACACGTTGCTGAGGTAAAAAGAGCAGTTGAAGCCGGAATCGCAGCTGGAGAGGAAGTAAAGGTTGGTACAGTAATTACTTACTACATCGTTCCTAATCCCCCGGAAAATGTAGAAACCATATTACCAATCCATTTCACTGAAGAATCAGAACCTTTCCGCATTTTCTAAGCAATTTTGCGATCAAAATCTGTAGCCAAGCTTCGGACAATTAACTTGTAGTCCCCATATCGTTTATTCATACAGGAGATTAATAATGTCATTACAGGCAGTTGGAGCACTTGAAACGAAAGGTTTTCCTGCGGTGCTAGCAGCAGCAGATGCGATGCTAAAAGCTGGTCGAGTCACCCTCGTTGGTTATATCAGAGTAGGTAGCGCCCGTTTTACAGTTAATATTCGTGGCGATGTTTCTGAAGTAAAAGCTGCTATGGCTGCTGGTATTGAAGCCGCAGAAAATGTTTATGGCGGTACCCTAGAATCTTGGGTGATTATTGCTCGTCCCCATGAAAACGTTGAAGCTGTTCTGCCAATTGGTTACACAGAACAAGTCCAAGAGTATCGAGAATCTGTAGAAAATCCCATTGTTAGGTCATTGAACAGTAGATAAAGTCAACCCCCTGCGGGGGTTAGAACAAAGGTAATGCTGTTTTCTTAACTAGAGTTAAAATCATCAACATCCAACTTAAACCTGAACACGAGCAACTTATCTAAAGCCGAATTGCTAACGGTAGATATAAGAATGCTGATGATGTTATTGCATTAGCATTAAAACTGCTGGAGGAATGGGAAAAGGGTTATCAGGATTGGGAAGAAGAAACCCGTGAAAAAATAGCTGTTGGGCTTGGTCAAATCGAACGTGGAGAGGTGCTTGATGGGGAAGTGGTAATAGCACGACTTGAAAAAAATTGCGTCAAGCAACAATGTCAAGATCGGGATCGATTCCACTAACATTAACCCCCTTGAGATCAATCCCAGTAAAATCTTTTTCCCCAGCAGCATAACGTTTTCTCAATTCTTCGCCGTCCATAATTTAGCTTTATTATTGTTCAACACATATAAAATATTAACCACTAATTTACGTATATACACTTAATGACATCAAAATATAGTACGTAATTTAACTTAATAAGATTCAGTTAAGGCTTGTTCCTTCATAACCCTCCTTAAAAAAGACGGAATTAAGCCCATTTATTTTAAGAGGGGTTGGCGGGATCTTCCGAGGCAAAAATATCAATAACAGTTAGTAACTTTATGGACAAATGTCCTCAAGCCACTTTTCCCGGTGTTACTCGGAATGGGTAAACTGCAATACCCTCTATCCCTAAGCTAAA
>NZ_JBTYKD010000197.1:0-7981 GCF_054880495.1 Nostoc sp. | reverse complement strand
GGTTTTGAACATGATGCTGATATAAACGCGGCTAAGAATATTGCTGCCTTGGGGTTGTCCGTAAGCCAGCCCGAAAGTCCGGGGATGACCTGCCACTTGCAAGGACAAATGTCCTTGTTTGGTATGCTCGATCTGGGCTAAAGCTCAGTGGCTTCAGAGAAAGAGTTGCTTACTAAACCTATTGCAAAAATACTTGAACTGCTGCTAAAGCTACGCTGTGGTAAACCAGCCTGATGAAAGATATATTCTGATTATGGGAATACTAGATTTAACACCAGACTTCGCAGGAAGGAGTTGATGTCTAAAGGTGAATGGAATAACATCTCGAAAAATACAGTTCCCCTAGAATGACCCATAACATACCTAAAACCAGTGAAGCATAATACAATTACCCATGATTTTGACTCTGGTTGGGAAGGAGAAATACTACCTCCACAGGAAAATGACGACCATTTATCGGAAGCATCTAAGCTACTACGGCAAGGAATTCAACAGCAGCAAGCTGGTGAATTAATAGTGGCGATGAAGTCTTTGCAACAATCCTTGGGGCTGTTTCAGGCAGTTGGGGATTTGCAAAAACAGGCACAGGTACTTTCTTTTTTAGGATTGGTAACTTATAGCACTGGAGACTACAAAGGTGCTATCTCTTACTCCCAACAGTGTTTGTCCTTGAGTGAAGACACTTCAGATTTAGCGTTGCAGATGCAAGCACTTTCCCATTTAGGCAATGCATATCGTCACCTGAATGACCATCAAAAAGCAGTTGAGTTTCTAGAAAAGTGTTTGAAAATAACGCAGCAATTGCAAGACAAACGCAGTCAAGTTGCAGCACTGAATAATTTGGGATTAGTATATAAAGTTTTAGGCAACTTTACACAGGCAATTGAGTATCAACAGCAAAGCCTAGAAATTGTGCGGGAACTCAAAGATAATTGGGGCGAGGAACAGGTACTAAAGAATTTGGGTAATGCTTGGTATGGTTTGGACAATTACCCAAAAGCGATCGCCTATTATGAACAGTGTGTAGTACTATCACGCTCTTTAAAAAATGTTCGCAGTGCTTCTCAGGTGCTAAAAAATTTGGGAAATGCTTGTTATGCCTTAGGTGATTATGCCAAAGCCATTAAGTATTATGAAGATCGCTTGCAATTAGCTAAAGAAACTCAAGACAAGCGTAGCGAGGAGCAGTCTTTAGGTAGTTTAGGAATTGCTTGTGAAGCTTTGGGTGACTATAACAAAGCAATTACATATTATGAAGAACGTTTGCTCTTAGCTAGGAATATGAAAGACCGCCGCAGTGAACAAGAAGCTCTTGCTCGTCTAAAAGCTGCTTGCTACGCCTTGGGTGATTATGCTAAAGCTATGCAATACCAGCAGGAAACATCTCCAAATAGTTAAACTTAATGTGATGGACAAGTCAAGTCTTTGAAAGCATCTATATTCCATCAGGTTAATATTGAGCGTTCTCGGCTAGCTAATCATAAGTAATCATAATCTATACTATGTCTGCTAGTGAGAATATTCTGTCTTATTAAGTATCATAAGCTACAAACCTTCTAGCGATCGCTCTTCTCTTAAAAACTTTTTGGTTTACTGTCAATGAGAACCGCATAGCAGCATTTGGGACGGCGGTATTCTTGAGCCGACCAATGCCAGTTCCCGATGATTGGCAAACTACCGTCCAGCAACTCAATAATTGGGCGCTGGAAAAGTCTGAAGATTCTAGGCTTTATGATTTCGGAAAGGAGTTGAAACAACAGTGCTTACGTATACAAATTCTAAGAGCGATCGCATCTCGGGGCTATTTGGTCTTACAGCAGTTTTCAGGTAAATAGCTGTAAACAGAAAAGTTATTCAATTCTGGCGCGGAGTGCCGGAGATGGAAAGAGATTTTCAAATCCAGCTTGTCGCTCGTTCAAGGGTTCTAGAGCATCGTTCCAAAGACTTTCATAGTAAAAGAAGCTTACACCTAGATGGCGTTCTTGGACAGCCCGCACCTGAGACTTAATTTGCTCGATGGAAACTGGATTATTTCGTAACCCTGCCATAATGCCAATTGCAGTTGGAATTATTTGTTGCGCTTCTTGAATTTCTGAGCGAGAAATATTTGCCACAAAACTTTGCAGATTCGGACGATAAATTTGCACAATTAACTCGTCTACAATATTTTGCCGCATCCAACTCAGCCAATCTTGCAGGTGAAACTTGTAAGCCAAATCATAGTAATTGGGAGCAACGGAGAAAATCGCCTGGGGTTTTCTCTGCTTCACCGCTTGGTTAAGTTGTACCATGAACGCCGTAATTTTATCTGCTCGCCACTCTACCCATGCCGCATCTTGAGGATTAGTTGGGGGAGCATTATTGGTTTCTTGGGTGTATAAGGCAACTGTATATTGATCGTAGCCAAATTCGTAGGGCAAACTCATGTGATCGTCAAACTGAACGCCATCGGCATCATATTGAGTAACAGTTTCTAGCACAAGATTGGTAATGAACTGTTGCACTTGGGGATGGAACGGATTCAGCCACATTACCTCACCACTTGCACTGATTGAAGTTTGGCTACCATCCCGCTTTTGTGTGAACCAATCTGGATAATTCAGTGCCAGTTCTGAGGTTGAGGGAGCCATGAAACCAAATTCAAACCAGGGAATTACTAGCAATCCTTGGCGATGAGCTTGGGTAATCAGGTCTGCCAGAATATCATGTCCATCTGAACCTTTGTAGACAAAAGGTTGAATACCTGCACGTTGTGCTAGGGCACTGGGATACATTACATAGCCAGAATTCCACACCACAGGATAGATTGTGTTGAAGTTTAGCCGCCGCAGTTGACTCACCGCATCCTGCACTTTGGCGCGACTCTTGAGGGTGTCAAAATCATTGTTGGTCATCCAAACCCCACGAATTTCCTGACGGGGTAACTGTGCGATCGCAGGGGTGAAACTGTCTACCAACAATACCGTAACAAAGGATATTAAAATGAGAATTGGGAAAAGATACTTAAGCGATGTCTGACGACAAGCTGCTGTACATCTACGCCGCCAACTTTGAACAATAAAAGATAATTTCATAGATCTGAATGATGCATTAGCTACCCACACACGTCATTGCTTGCTTTTATAATTGAATCTATTAACCATATAGTCTACAAGTATTTATGCTGACTACAGGATTAATGAGTTGGTAATTGTTCGTTCCCTGCTTATGAAACTTTTGCACCATAAAAACTAAAGCAGACCTAGCAAAGTTATAAGATGCTTGACGCAGTTAGTGGTCATTAGTGCCCAATAGATATTGAGAATGAGGCATTGGTTATACTCCATTGGACTTCCAAAAAATAAAATCACCAGTGTAGAGTAATGATAATCATTCAGTCCTCAAGTTCTGCCAAGAGATTGATGTAGACTTGGATAAATATAAGTTAAACTAATAGCTAAATTAAAAACACTTTAGGAGATTTAAACTACTTAATGTAATCTCCCATTTTATATTAATAACTGATATCTAATTTTTGAGCTTCAAAGAACCATTATAAAAGATATAGTTGTTCAATTTATTTATTGGAACTGAATGCTTAAACATAAGTTTTTTCTGTAATTCTTATAGATTTATTTAAATTATCTTTAATATATTCAAGGATACTTTGAGCAACATACTCTGCAAGTTTGACTGGGACAGCGTTTCCGATCATCTGTTCCAGGTCTGTTTTTGTTCCTTCAAAAATAAATGTTTCTGGAAAAGTCTGCAAGTAGCTTCTTTCAATTGTAGTCAATGGGCGTAAGTTTCCTATAACGGGGACTGGATCTTTAGGGTGTTTTTTATAGGTTTTAGGAATAGGACGATTAACTCCTCTTACTGTTGGGCTAGGTTCATCAATTAAGAGATCGAATGAAACAGCCCTGCCCTTTTTAAGGGGAGCCACTGCGGTCTTGGGGTCTCGTCAAGTGGAGTAAGTGGCGTGGGTTAGCGGGGATCGATGTTTCAGGTTTTCACTGCGTAAGTCCTAAGAATAATACCATCAGGTAATCTTCCTATTACTAGTTTTCTATAAGGAAGATAATCGCTTTCAAATGCAAAAAACAAATTAGTATATACATAAATTTGTGTATTTAATAATACTTTTAAATTTACTAAACTATTCTAGACCCTATCTGTGTCACAATAGAAAACTGTAATAAGAAAAATATTGTTAAGGTAATTTAGTGAGTCCAACTGCTCAATCCACGGCAAGTGCGCGTCGCGTAGTATTTCCTTTTACGGCAATTGTGGGCCAGGAAGAAATGAAACTGGCGCTGCTATTGAACGTGATTGACCCCAAAATTGGTGGTGTAATGATCATGGGCGATCGCGGCACCGGGAAATCCACAACTATCCGGGCGCTGGCGGATCTGCTGCCAGAAATTTCTGTGGTTGCCAATGATCCCTTCAGTAGTGATCCTAGCGACCCCGACTTGATGAGCGATGAAGTCCGCCAACTGTTAGAACAAGGAGCCCAAATTCCTGTAACTCAGAAAAAAGTCCAAATGGTAGACCTGCCGCTAGGAGCTACAGAAGACCGAGTTTGTGGCACAATCGACATTGAGAAAGCTTTATCTGAAGGTGTCAAAGCCTTTGAACCGGGACTGTTGGCCAAGGCTAACCGAGGCATTCTCTATGTGGATGAAGTCAATTTGTTAGATGACCACCTTGTAGACGTGCTACTCGACTCCGCCGCCAGTGGATGGAACACTGTAGAACGAGAAGGTATTTCTATCCGTCACCCAGCGCGTTTTGTTCTTGTGGGTTCTGGAAACCCAGAAGAAGGCGAACTACGTCCCCAACTGCTCGATCGCTTTGGGATGCACGCAGAAATTCACACAGTCAAAGAACCAGTCTTGCGGGTGCAAATCGTGGAACAACGGGCGGATTTTGACCAAAATCCTCCAGTATTTCTCGAAAAGTACAAAACTGAACAAGAAGCATTGCAAGAGCAAATTGTCAATGCTCAACAACTTTTGCCAGAAGTGAAAATTGACTATGATCTGCGGGTGAAAATTTCTGAAGTCTGCTCAGAACTGGATGTAGATGGTTTGCGAGGTGATATTGTTAGTAACCGCGCTGCCAAAGCCTTAACAGCTTATGAAGGACGGACGGAAGTTACAGTTGATGATATCCATCGTGTAATTACGCTATGCTTGCGTCACAGACTGCGGAAAGACCCTTTAGAATCGATTGATTCTGGCTATAAAGTCGCCAAAGCTTTTAGCCGCGTCTTTGGTGTCGAACTACCAGAAAGTGATACGGCACAAAAAAACGGCACAGGTTCAAAAGTTAGGGGTTAGGGGTTAATTAATTTTGGATTTTAGATTTGGGATTTTGGATTGACGAAAAAATCCAAAATTCAAAATCTAAAATTGGCAGAGTCTAACTCAGCACTTTTAACTCAACATTCAACATTCAACACTGACTATGAGATTTTGGTCTTTTTGGTTCAACAGCTTTATTCTATCTAGCCAATACAATCCGCCCAGATTTGTAGAATTATTGATGCTCTTATTAGCGATCGCAATGCTGGCAATAGCCAGTATTTTACCCGACAGACCATACTTAATTTTAGGCTTAAGCTTAGTAGTTGGGGCATCTATTTCTATTTTAGTACGGGAAGCGATCGCGCCTTCACCCCAAAAGCGAATTACCCAACTAACAGCATCACTATTGCTCATCATCAGCCTCTATGGCTTTGCTGACTTAATGTAAGCTCTTTAAAATTAGTTATGAGTTAAAGAAGTGAAAAATTAATTAGAAACTCCTAACTCATGTACAGACGCGATTAATCGCGTCTCTCCTAACTCCTAACTCATGTACAAACGCGATTAATCGCGTCTCTGCTTTTTCATTTACCAATTCTGCATTTCCACCAATTCCATACATAACTCATTAATTTGCTCCAAATCAGGTTTGTGAGGTAGCGCAGATTGTTCGTAAAGAATTTCCATTTCGGCAACCAAATCTTCTGCCATTTTCATCACCTGCTCATAAGAATATTCACCCTTTAAAATAGCTTTTAAATCCTCAACATCGCCAGCTATTCTCCTATCTACAATCACTTCACCTTGCCGCAATATTTCTACTCCACTGCGTAACAATCTAATGCAGTGCATCCCATGCTTGAGGTCAAAACCCGACTTTCTTTCCATTTCTGCCCTAGGCGGATTTCTATTCTCCTGCCAAGATAAGTAAGCCTTCCATTCTCTTAAAGCTATTTGATAGCTTTGGCTTTTCTGAAGCAGGCGGATAAAATCTTTACGACTATTGGTTAACTGTTGGGTATATTCCAAAGTTGTATCGGGTAAAGTATATTGTTTTAACACTCCTTTAAAATCAATATCTGCCGTCAGCAATTGGTATAATTGTTCCGCTTCTTCCAAAAACTCAATCCGTCCTCTGATTAAGTTATAAAGATATTCCAGAAAAGCATTTAGCTCATCTTTGCCCAGAGGTGCTTCGTCTTCGATGGCGAAGTCAGATGGGATTGGTTTTTTTTGTGGTGGCTTTAACAACCATTTACGATGAGTTTCCATCTTTTTGATTTGGGCAAAGGCATAACCAGTGTAAGTATGTTTTACCTTCTTGCTCAGAAATAACTGTTTATGATTAATTAAATGGTGTCCGACTGAGCTTAAAAAAGGATAGTTATTTAACCAGAGCAATTCTAAAACATTGGGATTCGCGCCCGCTAATAACTGGAGGATTTTTCTTAATTCATATATAACTGTATCTTTATTGCCATCAACGAATGGAAATATTCCTGGTTCATCCCAACCATCATCTTTTTGTTCTATCCGATCAAATCCCAAGTAGTACCTTTTGGGTGCGATAAATACTCCCCGATAATCAAAGTCTGAATCAGGACGATTTAAACCATAGCCGTGGCTACCTGCCAAACCAATTAAAATAGTTCTTTGCTCAACCTCTATTCTTTTCATATCACCTGATTAAAATATACTCATCCTAACTCATGAGTTAACTCTCTTCAGATATTGCATAAATACTTCCACAGCACAAAGAAAGCCGAGGACCGGTACATATAGCTGTACTTAATCATTCGTGAACAACAAGATCCCCGACTTCTCTAAGAAGTCGGGGATCTGAGCCTTGCGTTTAATAGGAATGCCCCGAAAGGAGATGATGCAATCACATCCCCTTGAGGAGCAAAACTTGTCAATTCAGTTGTTCCTATACTTTCAGTTTCCTAGAGCAGGAATTATCTAGGATTAATGTGGCGTCTAGTTCCCCATCCTGGATTGACAATGGTGGCTAAATCTTCTTCAGACAATTTGCTGATCTCAGTGTCCAGTTCTTTAGCGGTGAAGTCATAGCCACGCTCTTGAGCAATCTTGATGAAGGCTTCTGGATCAGCTGTTACTTTGAGTCTTTCCTGTAATGCTTGATCTTGTTTTACGGCTTTAAAAAGTCGGGCAGCATTTTGCTGTGTCATGACAATCCATCTCCTGTTTGAAATATCAGGTTTGAATGTGGTAATTTAACTCCTGGGGATTCACTAACTTCTGTAAATAATTTCTAGATTAAGCATCTATAAGTTTGATCTTAAAACAAAGAAGAAAAATGTGTTGATTTTAATAAGAAAATATAACTTGTAGGCTAATAGTGCTATTAATATTTTGTAAAATTCAGCCCTAAGATAGTAGCAATTTTTGGTTAAAAAGCATTTCTTCTGACTTGTAAATTGTATTTACATTCGTGGTGGTGGATGATTTCCCATGAGGACTGTTGGCTAGTTCCTTCCCGCTATTGCAAAATGTGCGATCGCAAAGTAGTAAATTAGCTGATTTTTCATCTTCAGCCTGACCAGATACCAATGCCAAATCTAAAAATCCTGTTATAGCTTGACTTGACACCTATTAATAAAATAGTATGTTAGATTGTCTGTCTAATTCCTGCTCGGATCAGGTAGACATATTACAAAAGCTGGTAAAAG
>NZ_JBTYKD010000196.1:0-2570 GCF_054880495.1 Nostoc sp. | reverse complement strand
GACTCAAAGGGATAAATCCTGGTGAGTAAACGCGATCGCACCCGTAACCCAAAACCGAATTTATCAAACACGCTCATATAAGGCTTGAACGCTGACTCGGAGAGCATTTCACTGATTCTTGCTTCTAAGCGCTGCTCATAGAGTGAAATGTCACACATCCATTGGGCGTGTAGTTCCAGAATTGGGTCAATTTCAATTCCGTAGTCTTTGGCAATGGATATTTTATAGCGATTTTCGATTCTGGTTTTCCCGGCGGGAGAAATTTCGAGCCTCTTGGCTAACCATGCCCAGAGCGGTGGGAGAAATCCTGCCTTGCTAGATGTACTCCTGGTGTGAGCGACTTCTGGGAATTGCCAAGCTAGAAGCTGTCTAGCGTAATTTACGATCGGCGACTGCACACGGTTAAGGTGTTCGAGTTGCTGGCACAAATCCCGGAGTTCATCAATGGGTTCGGGGCGGTGCATGAGAAAGTATCTCAGGTTTAGATCGCCTGTCTCTAATCGATGATCTGGGTCGTGACCGTAAGCGGCCATTGCTAAAGCATCAGCAGGGTCGCTTTTATTGGGGAGGTTTTTACCACCCCGGTAACGTCTGAGTTCGACGTGACCCACCCAGAGAATTTTGATTTCTAGCTTATTAAGGATGGATGCCCAGAGTCTTGAATAGTGGTTTCCGGTTGGCTCCAATATTGCGTAATCTGGCTTGATTTCTGCTAGATAATCAGCAAAATCAAAGGCTGATTTCTGTTTTTTCCTAGCATCAGGATTGGAGTAGAAAGCCGGATATAAAGTAGATGCTTTATTTCTTGTTTTACTCCAGTATGCCTGTAATCCGCCGATTGGGTATTGTGTTAAAATATGAGTGGTTATACTTGATTTACTAACATCAATCCCCAAGATTGTTAATTCTATTTTCATGGTTCTGCAATGCATGAGTGATGGTTTGAGGGACTGGCATCCCTTGAATGTCCCGAACTAATAGCGCACGAATCACCCTAACGCCCCACACTTGAGGGGCGCGATTCAGGAGTAAACGCATTCGGGGGAATTAATTAGAGAAAGGCTACGCATGAATAGATGAACGCCACAATTGAGGGGCGCAATTCTTTTTAAACGCCGCACTTTCTTTAACTAACTTGCGGATGCTTTGGACACAACCCGCGACGACGGGCTATATACCCGTCGTTTCGGCCACTGTGTCAGGTAGCCCGCGCTAGTTGAAGCAAGCGCGATCGCACTTGCGATTCATCAGGCGGTTATAAGCTTTTAAGTTTCTCAATTATTTGCTGAATTTCTTTAGCAGACAATTGGCGTTGCTGCTCCTCAGCTTTTTTCCCTATATAGTGCTTCCATGCTTCTCTGGTTTCCCCCGTTGTTTTGGCAAGTATTTGTATAGCTATTCCCATCGCCAAAGTATTGAGAATGCATATATCTTTGGGCAAATAAATGAAATCATCAACGGATGAATTACTCATAGTCTCCAACATCCTCTAAGTAGTCTGTTAAATTATTCATAAATATCCTCATCTTCAAATTCGTCATCATATCCAACTAATGAATATGAGTTTTCTGGGTCAATAATGTTAAGAGCATCGGTAAACGCTCGACCCATTAGTACATCAAGAACTGAGTAGTTACCCTGCCCCATCGCAAACTCAATTTTTCTCCTAGTTAAAGATTGTTCCAGTTCTGGGGTTCTGAGGCGCGGGTCAACGTCCTCGATGGAGTCAATTGGCGGTGGCATTTCATCCCCTTCAATCCAGCGCTCGTGTTGACTGTTATAAAATTCTCGATATGCACGGGCGCTAGGTGGCTGTGGTGCAGTTTCAAAAAAGTCAGCAAGTTCCTTTTGCCTTTGAAAGCCTTCTGGTCCGCATAACATAGAATCAATCCACTCATGCTTCATTGCAAAGCCACCCTGAGACATTGCCTCTTGTGCAACTTCAAGTGAATTGGCGTTGCGAACACTGGCAATCAGTTGAGAAATGGCAGTTGCCTGAGAACTTTTGAGCCGATTTAAGTCAACAATCCACAGCACCACTTGTTCGCCATCATCTGCGGTCACGCGCTCCAAGGGAAACGGGTCGCGCATCGGTATCATCCCGTCTGGAAATAAATCTAAAATTGGCTCATAAGGATTACCGGGCTTGAGTTTCACCCAAGTGTCATGCTTGGTCATAATGTGCATCGCCTAAAAATTATCAGTTTCAGTGGGAACCAGCGCAGGGGAAAGCGGGAAAAGTTGATTCTTCACCAGTTCCCGAAGTTCCTGACTAACAACGCTTGGGTCATCGTACTGATCTAAGACTGCCGTCATTTCGATCGTTTCAGTCTGGTAGTTTCCTAAATTTTTGACTCGCTTGTAAGTAATAGTTTCGATTTTCATGTTTATGTGATATTTTTTACTTGTTTGAATCAATTTTTTTTAGCAGCGATCGCGCCCCTAAACAACGCGATGCCTGCGGCGGGCGGAGCCATCGCTTTTGAGCTATGGTAAGCTTGGGTGATCGAAAACTACCTGAAATTTCCCACCCCCCTGGCGGAGAATGCTAACGTAAGCATCGGCATCGC
>NZ_JBTYKD010000195.1:0-3729 GCF_054880495.1 Nostoc sp. | reverse complement strand
TTGGGACAGTTTCTTTTTTGGGTGGGAGTACCCATCAGCATAGTATCGTTTTTGCGTCAATCTAGCTTGTCGGGACAAATTTGGATTGCACCTGCTATCGCTTACCTAGCCATTTTACTAGGAGGATTTTTAGCTTGGTTAGCCATTAAAGGACAAGCTTATTTTAAAAATACTGTCCCCGAACAATCAACTCAGGCTAGCTTGATATTAGCAGCAATGCTAGGTAACACAGGTTATCTTGGCTTTCCGATTACCTTAGCAATGGTAGGAAAGGAATACTTTGCTTGGGCGTTATTCTACGATTTGCTAGGTTCATTCCCAGGAACTTATGGCTTGGGTGTATTACTAGCAGCGCGTTTTGGCGGTGGTGTACATAATCATTGGCAGATTGCTAAGTCCATCTTAATTAATCCTGCCCTGTGGGGTTTCGGATTTGGCTTGCTGTTTCGACAAGCGACAATTCCCACAGTCGCGGAATTCTGGTTAGATAAATTTGCTTGGAGTGTCGTAACTTTATCTTTGATGTTAATTGGGATGCGACTGGCGCTGCTCAAATCTTGGGGTAGCCTACCACAAGCAGGGATGAGCTTGGGAATCAAAATGCTGCTAGTTCCCTTGGTATTGAGCAGTATTTTACCACTGTTTGGATTAACTGGGGCGATCGCAAAAGTCATCGTGCTACAAATGGCCATGCCTCCAGCTTTCGCCACACTGGTAATTGCAGAGACATTCAATCTTGATCGCGATCTGGCGGTAACTGCTTTAGCTGCTGGGGCTATAGTATTGCTGGTGACTCTCCCAGTTTGGCTGTGGCTATTTTAATTTGGGATTTATGCACTGTGATGCGATCGCTTAAAATCCCAGGAAAAACGCATCTTATCGTTCTAATTTAAGCGCTTTTACAACACGATTTTGAAATCCTACTAATCCGCCTTGGCTTCCCCAATGTTCGTTGAATGTTGGGGTTTCCAACTTCATCACTTTACCCCCTTGAAGATGGACATGATAACCAAACACCATATCTTGTTCTGGAGGTAGACTAGAATAATCTGCCATCCAAACTACTTGAACGAGATGGGAGATACCAAATTCTCCATGCTCCAATGGCACTAAGTTAAGATACAACCCTTGCCCTGACTGTTTCCTAGCCTGGAGGCTCTTAACCCATCCTGGGGGGCTGCCGCCTCCTCTTTCTTGAAGAAAGGCAGCACAAACCTTTGGGATTTTATTAGTGCCATTCAATTCTTATACTTTAGATGCGTTTGCCCTAGATTTTCTTTGGCTTCCTTGAGAAGAATGCAACTCTATTGCTGCTGAGTGCTACACCCAACATCCCAACTAGCAGGGTTCCCAAAACAGTTGTCGGTTCAGGAACCGCAGATGCTTTAATCCGATTCGTACTGGAGTCGAGTAATTGAGCATTATCTGCGGTAATATTTCGGTAAAGATAATAGGTCGCTCCCGGAGAGATGAAGGTACCGTCGGGAGCCTCAACATTGCTGATAAAAACATCACCAATACCAGTACCAGTGCCTAGATCAAAAGCCCCAAATAAATTGCCTGTAGTCGTGTTAAAGTTAAAATTTAAAAACTGATTACTTGAGACACCATTAACAACCTCGTTTTTAGTACCAATCAACTCGTGTGATGGATTGAAAAAAGAAACAGATAGTGACTGCAAGGCTTTTGTAGATCCCGCACCACTTTCGGAAATTATGGCTGGGGTAGTGGTTTCATCGTAGCTGAACGAGCCATCAGCCGAATAACCAGCATCACCCTTCCAGTTAAATGTTAAATCAGCAGCTTGAGCCAGATTAGTAGAAGTAATCATGGAAGTCGCACAGAGTGCCAAACTGGCCGCTACCTGCGCTGCGGCTAGGGCGAAAAAGCTTTTCATTGATTAAATAGTCTCCTATTGACAAATTAGTACAAGTCGGTGTAATTGTGTGCCACGGTAGTAAGAGCCGAATTTATGATCAAGAAATCAAAAACTGCCAAAATCGTAGATTTGATCAAAATTGCAGCAGTAAAAGAACATAATCTTTTCGTCAATAGATTTTATACCAGAAGAGTTCACAAATTATAAAAAAATACTAAGTTAGTAAAATCTAATTTTACAAGGACATTAAAGCGCCAAAAAGCACTCAAAGCAAGAGATGTAGCCGTTAATCAGGTTTCCTTTAATGTTAATAAACTTATTAGAGCGTGGCGAAGGAATTGACGCATATCAGTTAAACTTCTACTGGATGTTGCCCATAATATGGCAAAGCCTCTGACCAATTAGGACACTTGCCCTCTTGCCAATCGAGATTAGCTAGTTCTAAAATACTTGTCACCGTCGCGGCTAACCCAGATTGGGCTTGAATCAGCTGATAATTAGTGTTCCAATTCGCTAAAGTTTCCTGCCATGCTTCTGGTGTCAACACTATATCTGGTAAACACGCTCTTAGTTTAGAAGCATCTGGCTCAAACTGATAAATAGCAGCAAAAATTTGACCTCGTTGTGCTGGCATTTCCACAGCGATAGTTTTGGGATTTTGACTTTTGCCTGCTTCTGACCAAGCTACCGCAGCCAAAGTGGAAATCGCAAATACAGGAATATCTAATTGTTGCCCCAAAGTCCGAGCAGTGACAACACCAATCCGAGTTCCGGTAAAGCCACCAGGGCCTTTTGCAACTGCGATATAAGACAAATCTGCCCAAGTTTGCGGTTTGATAAATTCAATTAAATATTGATGTATTAAGCTAGATAAATCACGTCCCAAATTCCAAACTTGAGAGCGAGTATCACCAGCAAAATTACTAATTGCCAAACCTAATTCCGGTGTGGTGGTGTGTAGTGCTAAGGCGTATTTATTTATTGCAAGGTCTTCTAGTTCCGTTGTCAAAGTTACTTAAAATATCTATTTTTATAGAATTAACGTGATTTATTCAAGTATATAACATAGTGGTTCTCAGCCCTTGCGAGGTACAAGAACCCCACCCCCAACCCCCTCCCCGCAAGCCAGGAGGGGGCTAAGATGTACCTGATGTGATTAGGAAACGTTATAACATAGCGGTTATTAATTGAATAGACTACACTTCTTTTGTTGTACTATACATAGAAGTCTCAGGGCAAACACACTTATATTTTAAGATTTTTAAATGTTTTGCTGCTTTAGCAAAATTAGAAGGCGATCGCAAATAATTAAAAAGTAATAAATAAGTTGAGTAGCAATCAGTCAAACGCTCTTGTTGCAAGGTTTGTGAGAGGCAATGCTGTTCACTCTCTCTGTGCGATCGCAACTAAGATGGGGGATTTGAATTACCGCCTTGCTGTCTCAGTAGATAATCCAAAACTCGGTCAATTCGCTCCAAAGCAGCCCCAGTGGTGAGTTGAAACTCCTGAAACTGAGATTTTTGTGATTCAAAGTTTCGGTCAAGCTTTAGCATGAGTGCTTCTAATCGCTCAGTTCGTGCCTTTGTTTCCTCTATCTCACCGCCTGTCTTTGTAAATAGGCGTTGCGTGTGAGTGATAAAACTATCAACCTTATCAGAAAGTTGGTCAACCTTTACCCCTGTCTGGTCGAGGTGAGATTGGGTACGATCTTGTTTGATGGTCAAATCGTCGAGGTGAGATTGGGTACGATCTTGTTTGATGGTCAACTCGTCGAGGTGAGATTGGGTACGATCTTGTTTGATGGTCAACTCGTCGAGGTGAGATTGGGTACGATCTTGTTTGATGGTCAA
>NZ_JBTYKD010000194.1:0-14883 GCF_054880495.1 Nostoc sp. | reverse complement strand
CCATTAGCGATCGCACTTAATTCAGTTTGTCCTCCAGATAATCCATACAGCAGTGATACACCGTACAAAAATATTGCCGTACTGGAAGCTCCAATTAACAAGTATTTCAGCGACGCTTCATTGGAGCGGGGGTCACGCTTGGTATAACCTGTCAACAAATAAGAGGAAATACTCAGGGTTTCTAGGGAGATGAAAATCATCACCAGCTCACTAGCCCCGGATAAAAACATCCCTCCTAAAGTAGCACTCAGCAAAATAGCGATGAATTCGGCTAAAGGGGTGCCGCTCTGCTCAACGTAGCGAATTGACATCAGTATAGTCGCGATCGCAGACAAGGCAATAATCCCGCGAAAGACGATACTCAGGTCGTCACCATTAAAGCTACCAGTAAAACCGATGGGATTATGAGAGTCCCATTGAAAATATAGGGCGGCAATCGAAGCAAATAAACCTGCGATCGCTAGATATCCAATCCAGCGTGCGGATGTACGCCCTAAAATCAAATCAACAATCAAAACCCCCAAGAGGGTGAGAATAACAATCCCCTCTGGCAAAATCGTTCCAGCGTTCAGCTGGGATGCAATATTAGCAAAATCCATGAGATGTATAGGTTTTGGCGATTAGACATTAAGGCTAACTCTGTTCACTCTAGCAAGTTTTCTAATCCCCGGACTAGCTCTTTTAACTTTTCCAGCAGAAGTCCCACATCTTACTCTTAGAAGTGTGGGGATGCCAGACACCTGCGACGGGAAACCCGTCTACAGTGCTGGCTCATGAATGCGCGTGAGTTGACGACTGTATGCTTGAACAATGCGATAGCAAAAGAAAAAGACGTGGAGGAAACGAACAAATATGTTACATTGCTTCACCCGCATAGGTGTCTGAAAAGCCTCTGTCTAGTGGCATTATGATCATTAGTAAGCGACTCCGTTGCACAGCATGAAAGTAAGTGGGCACATCTTAAGTAATACAAGTAACTACAAAACAAGTTTGTCCAATAGCGCAAATAGCGCAAAGTTGGTGGTGTCGGTTTCCGTCCCGCCAAACTTTGCAAGACAGCCAGCAATTATCTAGGACAGTAAAACTTGTAGGGTACAAGGTAGGAAATTCATAGTCTGCGGCAGGGCATGACGTGGACTCAAAACAAAGCTCAAATTATGTCTTCAATGAAGAGTCTCTGAGAATCCTATACTGTATGCTTGCATCAGTCTCGGTATGTCACCAAGAGCTTAACAGCTTGAGTATAGATGGCGATCGCCAAGAAGCGAGGGCGAATGGAATTCGCGGCTACACAAACAAAGCCCACCTCCGTGGGCTAAGAGAAAATTAAGGTTGATTTAACCCACGAAGGCGGTCACTGAGCTTGTCGAAGTGTGGGTTTTGCCTGTGTAGACGTGGTTTCTAACCGCCCTTTTAACTACTGAGCGCAGCCGTTGGCGCAGCCTCTGGTAGAGAAGTATTACGAATTATTTTAACTCCGCCCGAATCCTTGACCCCGCAAAACCTTTGACCATACAATTAATTCACCCTGTTCACCGCCGGCGGCCAGTAACTTGCCTTGGGGATGCCAAGCTAGGCTAGAAAATCCTGCTGAGACACCTGTGATAATTTGGGATACTTCCTTGGCCTTGTTCCACAAACATAACCAGCCGTCAGCCGCAGCAGAAGCGAGAAGGAAGCTTTTGGGTGCAAAAGCGATCGCATTGATCACACCCACATGATTAGTTAAAACTCGCGCTTCCCAACCCAAAGAATCATCCTCTAGCTTTTCCCAAACCACAATACCTTCAACGCTAGAAGATGCCAGTATTGGCGTACCCACTTTTGTGGTAGCTTCTGACCATGCCAATTGGCGAATTTTACCAGGGAAGCCACGCATCACCCAAGGGTCGGGGTTGTTCCATTCTAAAACCGTGACACTACGATCCATATTGCCAGAAGCGAGGAATTTCCCATCAGGCGACCAAGCCATAGCAACGCTGACAGTAGTCATATCTAAGCTGTATGGTTCTTCATCCCAGTCTTGACTATGCCAAATCTTGACTCCCTTATAACCACTAATAGCTAAATACTGTCCGTCAATGCGCCAATCTATACCCAATACTGAAGAGTTATCGAAATTCAGCGTCACCACAATTTCATGAGAATCTGCATCCCAGACTTGGACGTAACGCCCCAAACTAAAAGCCAGTTGGTTACTGGTGTAATTCCAAGCTAGCTTGTCAACCCATGCAGGGGCATTTGACAACGTGGCGATTAATTCAGTGTCACGCCAAATTTTCACCTGTCCATCTTGTCCGCCAACGGCTAAAAATTTCCCATCTGGCGAAAAGGCTAGACAATCTACTGATTTACCGTTACCAGTTTGCAAAGTTGTGAGTTCGCCATCATTCCACAGAACTACTTCCCCGGCGGCGGAAGTTGCTGCTAAAGTTTTACCTTGTGGCGACCAAGCGATCGCAGTTACATAATCTGAAAGTGTCCCCGAATAGTGTTGTTCAAATTCTTTAGATTTGCTGGTTGTGGAGTTCATATTTTATACATAAGTTAGGAATTATAAGTTATACCAATTTAATATGAAGCTGCATAGAATAGATCTTCCAAGATAAAGTTGTAAGAAGAGACAGACATTACCTGCTCAAAATTTAGGCAACTTAATGATAAAGCTTGTCCCCTTGCCCTCGGCACTTTCAACTTCAATCGTCCCCTGATGCGCCTCGATAATACTCTTTGATAAAAATAATCCTAACCCCCATCCTGTTTGATCCTCAGCAGAGATGGTTCGACGAAATTGTTGAAATAAGATTGATTGAGCTTCTGAAGAAATCGGATTACCTTCGTTGTGGATAGTGAGGCTGGTCTGCGTTTCAATTTGTTCAAGCGTGAGTGTAATTGGTGTATTAGCAGCACCATACTTCACAGCGTTAATAGCTAAGTTTTCAATTACCCGTTGTATCTCTTTACGGCTGCAATTGCTCCTGATAGCAGTATCAGAAACTACAACAAACCGCTCTCCATAAGCAAAGTTTAAGTCCTCTACTACGTCCTGAACAAGACTGTTTAAACTGCATTCTTCAAATTCAAACTTTAAGCTCTGCCCTGCCCGCAGCCGACTAGCATCGAGCAGATTTTGAATCATCGAATTCAAACGCTCGACTGCTTTTAGCATTTTCGCCGCGATATTGGCATGAGTGTCTCCTTGTTCAAGCCGACGCAAAGTCAGGTGAGTACCCATTTTTATGACATTGAGTGGATTTCTAAGATCGTGAGTCAGTGTCACAATAAATAATTCTTGAATATCTCGCAGCGTCTGGGAAAATTGAGTTGCCGCATCGTTAACGGCTTGCTCAATGGAGTCGATAATAATATCCCGTTCCCTTACCTCTAAAGCCGCTTCTTCTTCTAAAATCTGAAATATGACTTGACGGAGAATGTGGTACTCAAAGATGAGTTGAGTCATCGAGTAGTCGGCAAAACCTGCCCGCTCATGTCCATGCTTTTTCCCAATCCGAGTGCTTTCTAGCTTATCCTTTTTTATTCTCGCTGGTGTCCTTTCAATCTTCGTTGACAATTCATACACCAATTGGTTTAGATACTCAGGTAGCGAATTTTGTAGCATCAGAGAGTCCTGATGCATTGATGCAGCAACTTCATCACGCGCCCGCTTCTCCCACGTCTGCATAATCCTTTCAACATTTTGCTTAAGACGCTCAGACGTTTGGTTAAACATAGATTATAAAAACGACCAAAAAGGGAAGAATAAAGCCATCCTTCATTTGAAAGAACAAAATGGATATTATCACAAAAATTTAACAAGAAAGTGGACACTCGTCAACTTTTCTCTTAGTTTTCTTTTTTGCTATTTTTTGGAGGTTTTTGCCAGGTAAAGTTGGACAACCTGTCCAAAATCTTCTTCAAGTCACAACAGTAGGACTAGCCCTTTCAAGGTGTGTTATTTTGCAGCTTTTTCTGGTTTATACCAATTTTGTATGAAGTTGCATAGAATGAGAAAGCTAAAACCTTTGCTTGGCAATTATTTCACAATAATTTGGTATTAGGAGTTAGAAGTTAGGAATTTTTAACTCATCAATCATCATTCCTAACTGCTAACTCGTTTTTTATGCTAGACAGGCGAGAAAATCTTGCTTGAGTTGGGCTGCATCAAGATTACGACCGATAAAAACTAGTTCGTTTTTGGGGGTTTCACTTGGTTTCCAGGGGCGATCAGGTTTGCCATCAAATATCATGTGTACTCCTTGAAACACAAATCGATTATCTTCTCCAGCAATATTTAAAATGCCTTTCATCCGAAAGATATCTGGGCCTTGGGTACGCAGTAACTCCGAAAGCCAAGCGTTTAGTTTTTCTCCATCGACTGCACCCGCTTCTACTAAAGCCACAGAAAAGACAGTTTCATCGTGTACGTGGGCATCTTCGCCTAAGAAATTTGGATCAATTTCTAATGCGCGGTCTAAATCAAAGGCTTTTACACCTAATAAAGCATCTATTCCTAGTTCCGAATTTTGGGTACGGTAGATTTTTGCGATCGCATTCATTGCCCGAATCCGTTTTTCTAATTCATCCAACTCTTCTGGTGCTACTAAATCTGTTTTATTAAGTAAAATCACATCAGCAAAAGCAATCTGTTCTTGGGCTTCGTCTGCATCCCAATGCTGCCAAATATGCTTGGCATCTACAACTGTCACCACTGCATCTAGAGACAGTTGACTTTGCAAATCTTCATCAACAAAAAATGTCTGAATCACTGGTGCAGGATCGGCTAGTCCAGTTGTTTCAATTACTATATGGTCAAATTTATCACGCCGCTTCATCAAATTGCCAATGATCCGAATTAAATCGCCGCGCACTGTACAACAGATACAGCCATTGTTCATTTCAAATATTTCTTCATCTGCATCGATAATCAATTGATTATCAATACCCACTTCCCCAAATTCATTGACAATCACAGCAACTTTTTTGCCGTGTTCGTAGGTGAGGATGTGATTGAGTAAAGTCGTTTTACCTGCTCCCAAATAGCCTGTCAGAACTGTAACGGGAACTGAATTGTTGATTAGGTCAGCCACCATACTCTAAATGCCTCTTGTTATATGGATAATCATTATCACCCATGATAAGACTTTTTATATTTTTGTGCGAACTTGCTATTATTTGTGGTTTCAGCAAAATTGTCACATAACTTAATCAATAAACATTTTATATTTTATGGATCTGTAAATAAGTAATAAATATTCACAAGTTGGCGTAGGCTGATAGGAATATTGCATACAAGCCGACCTATTCCTTTGGAGAACTCATAGAGTAGCCGCAGAAGTATCTACAGACTTCTCGGAAGTCGCAGGTTAGTACCTTGACAATGCCGCAAGAAGCTATAGCACTTCTCAATTGACTCCAATATGACTCAAATAGGCATCACCGTGCCAAGAAAGCTTTTTTGGCTATATGATAATCATTATCGTAAACCAGAAAATTATACTTTGATCGATAAGTGAGAATTTAATTTTCTGGGGAGAACAAAAAATCTTGAACTGCTTCTAAAACAACTGCTGGGTATTCTTCATGCAGTCCCAGAGAACCAGGAATTACAACGCTTTTCACTCCTGGTAAGGCTACCAAAGCGTTCATTTCTTCTCGTGATTTGGGGGGGCTAGATTCCCCAATCACTACCATAAGTGGTACGGTTAAAGACTGCACAAGTTCCAAAAAATCAGCTTGTTTGTGTACAGCATCGAGATTACCAGTTACAAAGGCAGCAGATGCAAATCGCGCTCCTGGTTGTTGAGTCGTATGCCACTTCTTCTCAATGAAACTGGGTGTAATTTTAGCCGCGTCAGTAAAGACATGACGGCGGTACATAAAACTTAAGAAAGATTGGGTAGTGTTGAGTTTGTAGAGAGCTTGACCAAGTATAGGCGATCGCACTAATTCTCTGACAATGCCAGCTATCTGTTGACTTGCCCCCATTGTCGGCAAAGGTCCACGCCAAGTAGGAGCTAACAATATAATCCGTGAGAAAGCAGTCTGTTTCACAGCTAATTGTAAAACGTAACTAGCAGCATGACCAGCCGCGATCGCAGTAATAGGAGTATTAAAAATAGCTTTGACAAAATCTTCCAGAAATTGCTGATATATTTCTGGCCGGTAATTCAAACTAGGGCGAGAAGATTCTCCAAATCCAGGCCAGTCTATAGCTACAACTTGAAAATGGGGAGCTAGTAATCTGGCAAGTTCGCTCATTTCCAAGCGCGTCGAAACAGTGCTGAAAGATGGTAGTAGCAATAGCGGTGAACCTTTACCAAGGGTTTCATAAACAACGCGCAATTGCTGATTTTCCCAATTCCAGAGATATTCTTGAACTACTCCACCAAAGCCAATAGCAGCAGAGGTAGATAATAAATTTGTTGACATGAGACTCAATTTATTATGAAGAGTGAGAATTAAGAGTTAGGAGTTAGGAGTTGGGAGTTAGAAATTGGTAGTTAGGAATTGAAAACTCATCACTCTTAACTTATAACTCTTAACTTTTGAGATTTATCTGTACTAATCTTTTTAGCTAGGTAGGTCTAACTTACATTCCAACGCTTTTTTTTGCATGGTTTTAAAAATGTTGTAAAATCCATTAGCGCGGGAAGGTGTAAGACTAACGTTTAAACCTGTTGCTTGAATAAAATCTGGGGTAAGTTGTAGAATCTCAGTCGGCGTTAGTCCATCCAATCCTTCAACCAGAAGCCCTACTAATCCTTTGGTTAACTGCGAATCGGAATCGCCCTGATATACAACCTTTTCGTCGTTTAAGGCTGCTGTGATATAAACTTGAGACACGCAACCAGGAACTTTATTTTCGGGTAATTTATCAGCTTCTGGGAACTCATTGAGCTTCTGAGCATACCAGATTAGCTGTTCGTAGCGTCGCTTCGGTTCGGAAGCGCGTTGAAAGCGCTGGACAATTTTAGCAAGCGCAGGTGGCAAAGAATCTAGAGTTGAGGACATAACAGAAGCTGGAAATGATCGGTCTTACCTTGAGTGTAAATTATCTTTCGAGCGATGCCTACGGCGGGCTGCGCCTACGCGCCGACCGTTCACCTTGATATATCTTGACTATAACTTGTCAAATCGAGAGACAGCACATTTCATCTGAATGAGATACACAAGGGCGGGCAGGATGCCCACCCCACAAGATTTATCATATTAAGATGTGTACTTAATTTACCTGCAAAGTGCTGTAATTACTGCGATCGCATTCACATCGGCTAGGTTTTTTTAATGCCTGTAATCATAAAAACTTAATTTTTTATAAGTACAATATCTCGTTAATAAATAGTAAATTATCTACGTATCTTTGTGTTTAAATTTAAACCCTGAATTTGTCACGATTTAGGAATGCGATGCCGTACCACTTCGTGGAACCAAGCTATGCGGAGCGTCTCGTAGACAAGGTGGGCTGCGCCTACGCACTTACAAAATTAGCTGCAAGTAGATTTTAACTAAGCAGCTAGATAATAATTAAAAATTAAAAATTAAAAATCAAAAAAAATTCTGATTTTTAATTTTTAATTTCTCTCCCTTAAAGGTTAATTCGTAGTTTGTGCAGCTAGCATCTGCTTCAGCTTTTCTAATTCCGAAGCCCAACGAGGATCTGGACGAATAGCGTCTGAATCAGTAGTCGTGGTGCTAGTTTCACGAGAACCTGCGCCACCTGAGCTGCCACGGCGAGGCTTCTTAGAGCTTTTCTCACGACGACTACCTTCTCCTCTGGTGGGGCTAGGAATGGGGGTACTACTACTAGCAAGAGTAACTGGTTTAGGAGCTTGTTCTTCGCCCTCCTCACCCTTAATACGAGGTAATGCCTTCTCTAGCTTAATGGGAGTGTCTTTGAACATCTGACCATTATACTTTTCAATAATTTCGTCAGCTTGTTCGTCGTTGTTGACTGTAAGAAAACCAAAACCACGGCATTTGCCAGTTTTGCGGTCTTTAATTAATTTAGTAGTTACAGCATCACCTTCGGCTGCAAAAACGGCTTGCAGATCTTGACGATCTATTTCATCTTTAGGCAAATTACCTATATATAGGCGAACGGACATGAACTATACCTCCAGAGTTGAATGAACATGGCAAGGCAAGAAAAGAATCATTTAGCTTTGACTTTTAAATAGATGCTATTGACCAAGACTGCCATTAACCAATTTTTTTGCTCGAAACTGTCAACCTATACAACAATACAGTTTTTCGTCGGGATCAAGCTTGTTTAATCGAAAGGCTCACAATATCGTGAGCTAATAACACCTTAATTCTAAGAATTGTAAATTTAATACCCTGCTGCCTGCTAAAGTAAACGCTTTCTTCGATGCCGTTTTTCGCAGAATCAAATACCATTCTTTAGATTACCACGGTATCTTCTAGGTAGCTAGTTTAGCGCATACATTTCCGACGTTAGTATGATGTATTGTAACATAAAACACATTTTTTTATTCCAATGGGTATATATTTCAAACAAAAAACAACTAGTGGCTAGTTAATTCGCTGCTCTATTGGGAGAATCAATGGTATAGAGCGGGAAAAAAAGCATCCGAATTCATAACTAAGCGGTGCTGCGGAGTTACATGGGCTGCTTTGATTTGTGTAAATAAATGTAACATTTGGGAACCCAACCTGCAACTTTTGTTTACATTGCGATTTGTCCAAAGTCCAATATAATAACCAATGCCCAACGACTAACCAGTAAGAAAAACATATGCGCCCCAAGCCTGTGCTGCAACTGCCAAAAAAATAGACCAAATGGGATGAGGGCTATGAATGGTTTTACCACTTTGAGTTTCCAAGGTTTGGATATCGATCCAAGGTGTTGCTCCTCGCCGGAACCAACCTGTGACAATAATTTGCCGACCGATCATATCCTGGTGATTAACTGACTGTCCTAGCCAAGAAATGTGGTGTAATTTCACTAAACCCGCACTCGATTGGAGGATTAAATCTTGCGCCAGGGAGTTGCTAGTGCCTTGACGACCTAATAATTTGCCGACAAGACGCACGCTGATACTGTCAATGGGTAAGGCAGAAGGGTCAGATAACAGATTGGGTAAGCTGTTGTCAGTTTGCACGGTGGCAGGTTTAATATCCGGGAAGAAAGGATTAATCCGCATCACTGTACCAATGCTAAAGCCAATCAGAAGGCAGCCTGTAATGAAAGACCAATCTTCATATATCCACTTTAAATTTAAAAACTTGAGTGCGAATGCTAGTTGCCACGTTAGCCAGACCAAAGCTGCAAACAGAAGCCCTAGAGGAATTCCCAACCAGGGGGCGATTTGTAATAAGAAAGACTGACGCTTAACCTTTGATGGAACGCTACTAAAATGTACTTCGGTGTCTAGATGCCAGTGACGGGCTATTTGGCAGAGGCGTTCAATGCGATCGCCGATTAACGGATGGCTATTATTAATCGTAAACCATCGGCGATAGGGATTGGCAGTATCCCACTTCAAAAATGATTCAAAAGATAAATTACTGGCAATAGTACCTAAAGAAAGGCTCTGTTGGTGGCTAACTGGTGTCAGAAGATTTAAGCTTTCTAGTTGCCAACTGGTGTGTTCTTGTTTTTCGATATCAGCTGCAATGCCAATGGCAATTTTGAGTAAAGCTCGAATTAGCGCATTGGGATTACCAGTAATTTCAGCTGCGACGCGATCGCTATAATAAAGCCGCAACCGCGACAACCACAATCCAGTCGCAGTTAGCAAACACCAAACCCCATAAATTAGACTAGCCAGAATTGTCAGCGGCGATCGCCAAATTTTCCCTGATATTTTGTCTCCCCACTTCGAGACTTGCTGATATAACTTATAAGTTGGTAGTGTCACCAGCAGCAACAAAGACATCACAGCAAAATCCCAATGAGCAATATGCCCTAGCTGCGTGGCGTAAATAGCGGCGATTTCATCATCTGCTAGTTGTTCTAATAGCCCTTGACTCACAACAATCCTGGCATTACGTGGTAAACTACCATAGGTCAGGATAATTGGTGCAGCCATTGGCAAAATCCGTAATTTGGGTAACGGCCAGTGTCGTTGTTGGCAACAACGTTGTAGCACCCGAACGGCTTCGCGGCTATGAGCATTCAATACATCTTTGGGAAATTCTCGCTGACCATACAATTTCGCCAATAGCAGATCCAGCAACCAAGGTGATAGTCCGATCAAAATCACCAATACTACTAGCAACAATTTAGTAGGGTCGCGGTATAAAAGCTGCAACGGCTCCAAATATGGTAATTTGACTAAAGTCTGGTTGATAAATCCCATTGCTAACTTTACGATTGCCCGGATCAGCCAAAACAGGGCGATGAATGTTCCTACTGAGAGTAGCCGCAAAGGAATTAATTTTGGTTTACGTAGTGGTTGCCATGCTTTGGCGCGTTGGGCTTGCCGCCAATAAATAACCCCGAATAATTTAGCTTGGGTGCGGGTAACGGAACCCATGAAACCGTTTAGGGGCGCAGTCGGTGGTGGTAGTGGTGTTGCTACTGTAGCTTTGAGTCTAGCTAGTGGCACCATCGCCGGGGTGTCGTCGCTCTTGGTTTCTATTACTTGATCATTTGGCTTTTCCTCTAATGTCGGAGTTAGCGGGGGGGTAACTGGGGTTGAATTATCAAAGGTAACAAATCCAGTTTCGACATTTTTTGATTCTTGATCAGGTTTTTTACGTTTTGTCAGGTGTTCGAGAGCGCGTGTTGCCCACTCTTGAACTTGGGGATTGTTACTCTCAATGAGATTTTGGGAAATAGCGATCGCTTTGGAAACTTCGCCAGTGCGAGCATAAGCCATCACTAAACCAACTTGGGCTTGTAAGCTAGCAGTCGCATTGCTTTGGCTGCTAGCAATCGGTTCTAGTTGAGCGATCGCTGTTTGGTAATTTCCCTGCTTGAGGGCAATTAAACCAGCCTCCAAAGACGATTTGGCGTGTGAAGGCATAGAAATTTTGGCACTCCAATCTCTTCTAAGTGATCCACGTTTGTGCAAAAGCGCGAACCTCGGATGCCGTGGAACTCAACCGCGCTCAAGTTTTGCTTGTCAAGTGAATTATTCCTCCACTGGTTGTTGACTAGAAAAAACTGGAGCGATCGCGCTTAATTTGAACTCTGGATGATCGCCCAATAATTGTTGGCAATTCCATTCATTGCGGAATAACAACACTGGGCGTCCCATACTGTCTTTAACTGTAGTGGTATTGAATATCCGTCCCACCTTTTCTAATGCTTCCCAACCACCCTCAACCCAACGGGCGACACTGTAGGGCAATAACTCTAATATGGTTTCTACACCATACTCATTTTGTAAGCGAAACTGCACCACCTCGAATTGCAACTGACCCACTGCCGCCAAAATTGGATCGCGCTTGGCTTCATCAGTTGAATACATAATTTGTACAGCACCTTCTTCGCGCAATTCCGCAACGCCTTTTTGGAATTGTTTAGACTTCGAGGGGTTGGGATTCCTGAGCGACGCAAACAGTTCCGGCGAGAAATACGGAATGCCCTCATATTCGAGCTTTTGTCCCGTGTAAATTGTATCCCCGATCGCAAAAACACCGGGATTGTTCAAACCGATCACATCGCCAGGATAAGCCACATCAATCGATTCCCGCTCTTGGGCAAAGAGTTTTTGCGGGCGAGACAGACGGATGAGTTTACCAATGCGGGCGTGATTCACCATCATATCTTTTTCAAACTTACCAGTGCAGACCCGGATAAAAGCGACGCGATCGCGATGCTTCGGGTCCATATTCGCTTGTAGTTTGAAGACAAACCCCGAAAACTCCGGGTATGTAGGGGCAACTTCGCCAACACTGCTATAGTGAGAACCGGGTTTCAGGGCATAGTCGAGGAAGTAGTTGAGAAATAACTCTACACCAAAGTTAGTCATGGCGCTACCAAAAAACACAGGCGTCATTTTGCCTTCGTGTACCAACTGCAAATCTAACTCTGGTCCAACTCCTTCTAACAGTTCTAAATCATTTTTCAGTTGGTAATAGAGTTCTTGTTCTAGCTGCTCTTCTATTCTCGGATCACCTAATTCCACAATCGTATCACGGGCTTCTCGGCTGCCGTGGGCGCTGCGTTCAAACAGGTGAATTTGTTGCTTGTGTCGGTCAAAAACACCTTTAAAGCGATCGCCCATACCAATAGGCCAGTTTACCGCATAGGTTTGCAATCCTAATTCTTGCTCAATTTCATCCAACAGTTCCAGAGGTTCCCTGCCTGGGCGATCGAGCTTGTTGATAAATGTAAAGATCGGGATACCCCGTAACTTACACACTTCAAACAATTTGCGGGTTTGGGGTTCCAAACCTTTTGCCGCATCAATCAGCATCACTGCATTATCGGCGGCGGCGAGAGTACGATAAGTATCCTCACTGAAGTCTTGGTGTCCGGGAGTGTCTAATAAATTTATTTGACACTTCCGGTATTCAAATTGCAACACTGTGGAGGTAATGGAAATACCCCGTTGTTGTTCCATCGCCATCCAGTCAGAGGTAGCCTTACGCTGTGCCCGTCGCGCCTTAACCGCCCCAGCCTCGTGAATTGCACCTCCGTATAAGAGTAGCTTTTCTGTTAGTGTAGTTTTACCCGCGTCCGGGTGAGATATAATCGCAAAGTTGCGGCGAAGTTCAACCGCTTCAATAAGTTCAGACTCAAGTTCAGTAGACATAAGTGTATTTGTTTGTTAGCTAACTTAATTTTTTTGGACTCTGGCAAGTCTTTTAATCTTAAGACAACGATGCTCGTGATAGGGTCGTAATATAACTAACAATCTGACTAAATAGGAGAAAGCAATGTACGACACAGACAAGCGAAAGCTTCTATCTGCCTTGTCTCATGGAGCCATTTTTTTCAGCACGACATTGGTATCTGTAGGTATACCTATTGCCATACTGCTCGTGTCTGACGATCCTGTTGTTAAAGAAAACGCCAGAGAATCGATAAATTTCCACTTTAATGTCTGGCTTTATGCACTCATTCTAGGAACACTGTTTTTTCTATTCGGTTGGTTAGTGCTACCACTATTAATATTGGGACCACTAGCCGGTCTGGGATATCTATTGCACTGGGGATTAACAATTTGGGCGCTCATCGGAGTTTTCAACAATCCTGATATACCCTTCCGTTATCCCTATATTTTCCGAATTTTTTAACACTATGGGTATGGGCATGGGGCATGGGGCATTGGTAATTGTCAGTTATTTTTTATTAAGCTGTTGTGGCTTGAGTTTGCACACACCCAATTACCACAATTTTTGCCAATAGAGGGTCTTACCATTTTGAATTTTCTTAGCGCAGCGTTAGCAAGTCCGCGAGCGTCATTTTGAATTTTGAATTTTGAATTGCTTCCTATGTTGTTTTTTTTCCAGTCCGTCGGATAGGTGCAACCAAGCTGTAGAATACAAAATTGCCCCACAACTTGATTAAGAGTAGGGCAAAAGACAGTTAAGCACTGTTTGTAGTCTGTCCGACGGCAGGAAAATTTTACCCTGCTTTTGTGACGCTTTATTTTGTGTCCATTTGCGTTGTTTTTCTTCATAAAATTTTATGTTTCCTATACATCGCCCCCGTCGTCTGCGGACTCATCCCCAACTGCGCCGGATGGTTCGTGAAACTGTTTTGACAACAAGCGATTTAATCTACCCATTATTTGCCGTACCGGGTGAGAGAATCGCTAATGAGGTGAAATCGATGCCCGGAGTCTACCAACTTTCGGTAGATAAAATTGTCGAAGAAGCAAAAGAAGTTTATAACTTAGGAATTCCTGGGATTATTCTATTTGGGATTCCGGCTGATAAAGATTTGGATGCCACTGGGGCTTGGCATGATTGCGGTATCGTCCAAAAAGCTGCGACGGCGGTAAAAGCAGCAGTGCCAGATTTGATTGTAATTGCTGATACTTGTTTGTGTGAGTACACTAGTCATGGTCATTGTGGTTATCTGCAAGTTGGTGATTTAACAGGACGAGTTTTAAATGATCCAACATTAGAATTGCTGAAGAAAACAGCAGTTTCTCAAGCAAACGCTGGTGCTGATATCATCGCGCCTTCGGGAATGATGGATGGCTTTGTCCAGGCAATTCGTGTGGGTTTGGATGAAGCCGGATTTCAAGATACGCCGATTATGTCTTATGCTGCTAAGTATGCTTCGGGTTATTATGGTCCATTTCGGGATGCAGCAGACTCGACACCACAATTTGGGGACAGAAGAACTTATCAAATGGACCCAGGTAACGCCAGGGAAGCGCTTAAAGAGATTGAATTGGATATTGCTGAAGGGGCTGATATGCTCATGGTTAAGCCAGCCTTGGCATACATGGATATTATCTGGCGGGTGAAAGAAGCGAGTAACTTACCAGTTGCGGCTTACAATGTTTCTGGTGAGTATGCGATGGTGAAAGCTGCGGCTCTCAATGGTTGGATTGATGAAGAGCGGGTGGTTATGGAAACTTTAACTGGGTTTAAACGGGCTGGTGCAGATTTGATTTTGACTTACCATGCTAAAGATGCGGCGCGATGGTTAAAGTAGGCTAGGTAATTGAGTAGTGATAATTTACTGGTAAATCTCACGTAGAGGCATTCAGATGCAGAGTTGTGTTTTGGTGTTTAGGCGTGAGATTTTTTGTATTTTGGCTATTGCGATCGCAAGCGAAACACAGTTAACATCAAAATATGAAAAAGAAGGTTGTCAATTATGGATTTTGTGAGCAAAGTGATGCCCAAAGGAGCTATTTTCAGGTAAATAGACCACGCGGTAGGGGCACAGCAATGCTCATTGGTGTCAACTTAAGAAGATTTTGCCCAAATTTGTTGGGTGTAAGCGTC
>NZ_JBTYKD010000193.1:0-4118 GCF_054880495.1 Nostoc sp. | reverse complement strand
GGGTTTGCGTAACCTAACATCCTGATAATCAGTTGGGTTACGCAAAGCCTCCACCCAACCTACGTCTAATGCACTATTTTAGCCTAGAGGGTCCACTACGTGGATTTCAAAAATCAAATACTAGTCCTATAGGATTGCTATATTTATGGAATTATATTTGCATTAACCAAATGAAAAAAATTAATTTTCATCTATCAAAAGTATGAGATATAATAAATATAGAAAATTCGTATATTTAAATAAATTAAATCCAAACACTTAATTTAAAAGCATACTTTTGGCAGAAGAGATAAAAAATATTAGACATATTAAATTAAAATAAATATTAATCAAAGTTTTTAAATAATTCCGATAAGTGTGCTAAACACGAACCTGGAATAGCTTAAAACTTTGTTAAAATCAGCAACACACAAACTATGAACTCTACTACCGAAAAACGTATCGCCTTGATTTCCGTCCACGGGGACCCGGCGGTTGAAATAGGGAAAGAAGAAGCTGGGGGACAAAATGTTTATGTGCGCTACGTGGGTGAAGCACTAGCGCGGCTGGGTTGGCAAGTTGATATGTTTACCCGCAAGGTGAGTCTGGAGCAAGACTTGATTGTTCAACACAGCGACAATTGTCGAACTATTCGTTTAAAAGCTGGCCCGCTTGAGTTTGTGCCACGAGATGATATTTTTGAGTATCTGCCAGAATTTGTGGATAATTTGCTCACATTTCAAGTAAAAAATGACATTACATATCAGTTAGTTCACACTAACTACTGGCTCTCTAGTTGGGTGGGAATGGAGTTAAAAAAAATCCAAGAGAGTAAACAGGTTCACACATACCACTCATTAGGAGCAGTCAAATACAACACTATAGAAAAAGAAAATATTCCCCTGATTGCTAGTGTGCGATTAGCAGTGGAAAAAGAGGTGTTGGAAACAGCAGAGCGAATTGTCGCGACAAGTCCGCAAGAAAAGGAACATATGCGATCGCTAGTTTCCACTAAAGGCAATATCGACATCATTCCCTGTGGTACAGATATTCAGCGCTTTGGTTCGATTGCGCGAGAAGCAGCCAGACATGAATTGGGTATTGACAAAGAAGCGAAAGTTGTATTATATGTAGGACGTTTTGACCCACGCAAAGGGATAGAAACCTTGGTGCGTGCAGTAAACGAGTCTGGGCTACGTGACTCCAATAATCTCCAGCTAATTATTGGTGGTGGTAGTACTCCAGGTAATTGCGACGGCATAGAACGCGATCGCATTGAGCAAATCATTAATGAATTGGTGATGAGCGACTTTACCATCTTTGCAGGTCGTCTCAGTCAAGATATTTTGCCAACTTATTATGCAGCTGCCGATGTTTGCGTTGTTCCCAGTCACTACGAACCTTTTGGACTCGTAGCGATCGAAGCGATGGCAAGCGGTACACCAGTTGTAGCTAGCGATGTCGGCGGACTTCAGTTTACTGTGGTTGATGAAGAAACTGGTTTATTGGCACCACCACAAGATGTAGATGCCTTTGCGTCTGCCATTGACCGAATTCTCTTAAATCCAGAGTGGCGAGACGAATTGGGTAAAGCCGGCAGAAAGCGCGTCGAAAGCAAGTTTAGTTGGCATGGCGTAGCAACTCAGTTGATTGAACTTTATACCCAACTGCAACAACCAGTCAAAGAATCGGTATTGCTCACTAAATAACCTTCAAACTAACCCAATACTGTTTGGATAAGATCATCTACATCCCGATAACTTTTGTAGAGACGTAAAGTTTGCGTCTCTACACATACCTCTTTAGAATAAGCGTTTCAGCTATCGGAAATCATGGGAAAAATAGCGATCGCTTTGAGTCAACTAAAGGTATCGTCTGAAACGCCGAACAAAAAAACCGGAAATTATACTCATGTTGGAAATTGAAGATTTGGGAGTGACTGTAGAAGAGTATTTGGATGGATTAATAGCAGGTATTGACGTTTTGGAATTGAAGCGGTTAGAAGCAAAGGGAATTCCAACAAACCTGGCTTTGGAAGTGATGACTATCGCACCAAAGATAATCAATGGTACGGCTACTCCTGAAGAGGTTGTTAGAGGACTAATGATTCTAACACCATCGCTTAGGCAACAACTTGAATAGGGAAATACCCAAAAATTCATCCGAACTAATAAAGCAACTGCAATCATCACAGACAACACCATAAATAGCCTTTCCAACTGATAACTAGATGCCGAACGCGATTGCATCTCGTAGAAAAGGCAGGCTACACCGGAGCTAATATCAATAGATAGAACTATACTGAGCATCGACCTTTGAACGCGAACGGCTATGCAACCAGTTGACTTCACCACCCTTACAGCTACTTGTAGCGAAATCCGCACTAACTGGCTGCCCTCGCGGACAGAACAGGTTTATCAGCGCGATCGCTACACTATTGCTATAGCATTACGCACCCTGAAACAACGGGATTGGCTACAAATTTCTTGGCATCCCCAAGCTGCACATATTTGTATCGGTGATCCACCACCGCGATCGCCAGATACTTTTACCTTTAGCCAACAACTGATACACCAATTGGGTGGTTTGGCACTGGTAGGAATTGAAGCAATCGCACCTTGGGAGCGGGTGATTGATTTGCAATTTGCCCGTCGTCCCGGAGAAAGCGCCCTGTATCATGTCTATGCAGAAATCATGGGCAAGTATAGCAACGTCATTCTCACCGACGCCAGCAATATAATTATCACCGCAGCCCATCAAGTCAGTCAGCAACAATCTAGTGTTCGTCCCATCCAAACCGGACAATTTTATGAAACACCACCAAAACTAACTGGGCTTGTCCCCAGTTTGAGTGAATCCCAAGAACGTTGGCAAGAACGGGTAAGTTTAGTGCCAGGAGCAATCAAGCGGCAATTGCTGAAAAGTTATAGTGGTTTGAGTGCAGCCCTACTGGAGTTAATGCTGCTAGAAGCAAATATTACACCAGAAACATCCACCGATAGCCTTAACCCTAACGATTGGCAACAACTATTTGAGCGCTGGCAAGAATGGTTGCAAGCCTTGCATTCCAGTAAATTTAAACCCGCTTGGACAAAAGATGGTTACACCGTAATGGGTTGGGGTGCAGTTGAAAAGGTCAAAGATATCCAGGAGTTACTCAACCGCTACTACAGTAACCAGATTAACCAACAGTTATTTTCCCAATTGCGCCATCAGTTGAGCCAGAAATTGCATAATATTCTAGCGAAGTTAGGCAATAAAGCTCAAACCTTTAAGACGCGCTTGCAGCAATCAGATCAAGCCGATGAGTATCGCCAAAAAGCTGATTTATTAATGGCTCACCTGCAAAACTGGGAACCGGGGATGAAAGAAATTATCCTTGCTGATTTTGAGACAAATTTGCCAGTAGCGATCGCTCTCCAACCAGATAAAAATGCTGTCCAAAATGCCCAAAGTCTTTACAAACAGCACCAAAAGCTCAAACGCGCTCGTGCTGCTGTCGAACCGCTACTTTTGTCAGTGCAGACAGAAATTGAGTATTTAGAACAAGTAGAAGCTGCGATCGCTCAGATAGACACCTACCAAACAGCAGAAGATTTGCGAGCTTTAGAAGAAATCCGCGAAGAGTTGATTGGACAAAAGTATTTAGAAGATCCAGAATACCGCAAGAGCAGCGCCAATGAAGTTCCCAGCACCAACTTTCATCGTTACCTTACCCCCGGCGGCTTTGAAGTATTAATCGGTCGCAATAATCGCCAAAATGACCAATTGACCTTTCGTGTAGCTGGGGATTATGACATCTGGTTCCACGCTCAAGAAATTCCAGGGAGCCATCTGCTATTACGTCTAGAACCGGGTGCTGTTGCAGAAGAAGTTGATTTGCAATTTGTAGCTAATCTTGCCGCCTACTACAGTCGCGCCCGTCAGAGTGAGCAAGTGCCAGTAGTTTACACTCAGCCAAAACACGTCTACAAACCCAAAGGAGCAAAACCGGGAATTGCCATTTACAAGCAGGAGAACATCCTCTGGGGAAAACCACAATTAGTCATAGAACCTCGCGGGATGTGGGAAACTCAGACACTTCAGTGCTGAGAGGGAAACGGCTCGTGCGACTTTAGTCGCAGTCAACATTAATTGCA
>NZ_JBTYKD010000192.1:0-3187 GCF_054880495.1 Nostoc sp. | reverse complement strand
TTTTTTTTCAACTTAATCGCCCAAAAAAGCTCTAGCTGTGGCAATCTGAGAGACAGAGACTTATCAAACCTGATATTTTAGCTACAGCAAATTTACCTGATAGGGTTATGCAAACTCTACCGACTCTTACAACTTCTAACACCACAGTAGATCAACCTATCTTTGATACAACTATCAAGCGGCGTAAAACCCGTCCCGTAAAGGTGGGAAATGTCACCATTGGCGGCGTCTACCCCGTTGTGGTGCAGTCAATGATTAACGAAGACACTCTTGATATTGATGGTTCCGTGGCTGGTATTCGTCGTCTGCACGAAATTGGCTGCGAAATTGTCCGCGTCACAGTGCCGAGTATGGCTCATGCTAAAGCTTTAGCAGAAATTAAACAAAAATTAATTAAAACTTACCAAGACGTGCCAATTGTGGCTGATGTCCATCACAATGGGCTGAAAATCGCTGTGGAAGTCGCCAAGCATATAGAAAAAGTGCGGATTAATCCGGGCTTGTATGTGTTTGAAAAACCAAATGTCAATCGAACTGAGTATACTAAAACCGAATTTGACGAAATTGGCGATAAAATCCGTGAAACCTTAGAACCTCTGGTAGTTTCCTTGCGAGATCAAGGTAAATCGATGCGAATTGGGGTAAATCACGGTTCCCTCGCTGAAAGAATGCTATTTACCTACGGTGACACCCCCGAAGGCATGGTAGAATCTGCCATAGAATTCATTCGCATCTGTGAATCTTTGGATTTCCGCAATTTGGTAATTTCCATGAAAGCCTCACGAGTGCCAGTGATGCTAGCCGCCTATCGCCTGATAGCCAAGCGCATGGATGATCTAGGTATGGATTATCCGCTACATTTAGGCGTTACCGAAGCCGGTGATGGCGAATACGGGCGAATTAAATCTACAGCTGGTATTGCTACCTTACTTGCTGATGGGATTGGCGATACAATTCGCGTCTCACTTACAGAAGCACCAGAAAAAGAAATTCCCGTCTGTTACAGCATTCTCCAAGCTTTGGGATTGCGAAAAACGATGGTGGAATACGTCGCCTGTCCTTCCTGTGGACGCACTTTGTTTAACCTAGAGGAAGTGCTGCACAAAGTTCGGGAAGCCACTAAACACTTAACAGGTCTTGACATAGCAGTTATGGGTTGTATTGTCAATGGACCAGGAGAAATGGCGGATGCCGACTATGGTTATGTTGGCAAAACACCTGGTTACATTTCTTTGTATCGTGGCCGAGAGGAAATTAAAAAAGTCCTAGAAGATAAAGGTGTAGAGGAATTAATTAACCTGATTAAGGCAGATGAACGCTGGGTAGAACCATAAAGGGGCTAGGGGAGTGGGGAGTAGGGGGAGTGAGAATTTTAGATTTTGGATTTTCGATTGAAATTTAATCCAAAATCCAAAATTGAATTGCCTAATACTTCTCTACGAGAGGCTGCGCCAACGGCTTCTCTACGAGACCCTTCTCTACGAGACGCTACGCGTAGCTTGCTTCCACGAAGTGGTACGGCAAGCTCAGGGCATCGCGCTACGCGAACGCTCAGTAGAAGTGCCCAATGCCCCACTCCCCAGTTGCCAGATTGTCAAGTATTTTGTTTAAACTAGGAATACATATTCGGTCTGTACAGTGGTAGCCTGTGTTAGATTGAGCATACTGATATATATATATTCCCTCTGACCCAGCTGTGATTATGGTCATTACAAAAAGTAGGCTTGTTTTGGGTGCTACGGCAGTGACACTCTCCACGATCGCTGTTATTAGCCTTGGCATTCACTCGCGAGGTCAGGCTTTATTTAAAGCAAGTCCCAAAGAATTGGTAGATGAAGTTTGGCAAACAATTGACCGCCAATATGTAGACGGTACTTTTAATCAGCTAGATTGGCCGGCTGTTCGTAAAGAGTACTTGAGTAAGTCCTACAGTAATCCCCAGGAAGCGTATAAGTCCATTCGGGAAATGCTCAAAAAGCTACAAGACCCATACACCCGGTTTATGGACCCAGAGGAATTTAAGAATATGCAAGTGGACACCTCTGGAGAACTAATAGGTATTGGGATCACGATTAGTCAGGATGAAAAAACGAAGCAATTGGTTGTAATTGCGCCAATCGAAGATACACCAGCCTTTAAAGCTGGTGTTTTGGCGAAAGATATCATCCTCAAAATCGACGGCAAAGATACTAAGGGGATGGATAGCAATCAGGCAGTATCCTTGATTAGGGGTCAAGCAGGAACGCAAGTCAGCCTGACAATTGGGCGCGATGGTCAGACAAAAGAGTTTAACATCAAACGGGCGCGGATTGCAATCCATGCGGTTAAGTTTTCCCAGAAGCAAACTCCAGCAGGGAATCTTGGCTACATTCGCTTGAACCAGTTCAGCGCCAATGCTGGTCAAGAAATGCAAACCGCCATCAAAAATTTAGAAACCAAACGGGTAGCTGGGTATATTCTGGATCTGCGTGGTAATCCAGGCGGCTTACTCTTCTCTAGTGTGGATATTGCCCGGATGTGGATAGATAAAGGTAAGATTGTCTCCACCGTTGAACGCCAAGGAGAAGGAGAAAAGGAAGAGGCAAACGGACGAGCGTTGACAAATAAACCCTTGGTGGTACTGGTAGATAAAGGTTCAGCCAGTGCAAGTGAAATCCTCTCAGGGGCTTTGCAGGATAATAAGCGTGCTACTTTGGTTGGTACTCAAACCTTTGGTAAGGGACTGGTGCAATCGGTGCGTCCCTTGGAAGATGGTTCAGGATTGGCGGTGACAATTGCTCATTACTATACCCCCAGTGGTAGAGATATCAATCATAAAGGCATTGAGCCAGATGTGAAGGTGGATTTGACCAAAGCGCAGATCGAGGAGTTGTGGCTGCATGGACGTGAAAAACTCGCTACCCTAGCAGACCCTCAATTCGCTAAAGCAGTGGAAGTCATAGGTAAACAAATTACTGCTAAGGCCACGCCCACAGCAGAAAAATGAAGAGTTAGGAATAAAGTTAGGAGTGAATAGTGAGGAGTTAGGAATAAAAACCATCATTGACAATTTCTAAGGGACTTCCAAGAAATAAATTACTACTACTTGTGGGGTGGGCGTCTCGCCCGCCCAGTAACCAAAGGCTCTCGTGTCGCCCACCCCACAATAAATAGTTGGATATTTTTTTATTTGGAAGTCCCTAACTCT
>NZ_JBTYKD010000191.1:0-2569 GCF_054880495.1 Nostoc sp. | reverse complement strand
CACAAAATTCCAGCAATTCCTTTTAAAGGACTTGTTTTAGCTATTTCTATTTATGACAATTTAGCGATGAGGCAGTTTAGCGACTTGGATATTCTGGTGAAACAACAGGATATAGTCAAAGTTCAAGAATTATTGATTACTCAGAAATATCAACTAGAGACTGACTATGGTTGGCAACAAACTTTTGTACATAGTCAAAAACCAGAAGTAGTGGTGGATCTTCACTGGGAACTGACTCCCTTATCTTACTTCCCCTTTAAACTTCCTGATTTTGAAACTTTGTGGCAACGAAGCAAGTTTTTAACTCTCAAAGGTGAATCTATCATCGACTTCTCTTCTGATGATTTGTTGATCATCCTCGCTGTACAAGTTGCCAGAGAAGTTAATGAGGGTAAAGGGTCTTTAGCTCAGATTTGCGATTTAGCTGAATTATTGCAAATTCAACAGACATTGAATTGGGAACAATTATTGCAGAAAGTAAACAGTCTGGAACTTAAAAGACCATTTTTTATTAGTCTGTTTATAGTTAACACTCTCCTGAATACCCCTTTGCCAGCCCAAGTAAAGCAGGCTATTCAAGAACAGCTCCAAATCGATCCAACAATTTTAATTTATGCTATACGGATGCAGAAACAGCTTTTCACGGAGATTAAAAGTCCACTGATAATTAAACTTTTTTTTCAGCACCTAATGATAAATGGTCCACTCAGCAGAATGCCAGATCGTGTTTATCTGGTGTGGCAATTTTTGAGTTTTACAACCAGGCTTGTAATCACTGATACTACCCAAGCAGACCGGGAATTTTTCCTATTGCCATCTGGTCTTTCTTTCCTATACTACTTAATCCGACCAATACGCTTGGCAAGCAGATACATAACTAATAGTAAGTAAGTCGGCATAAAAAAACCAAACTATGTGAAGATAAATAAATACGTAGAATACATCTACTAAGGTCACTTGTATATGGGCGCTCGTTTAAGGGTATTCCTGACTAGTGAGCAAGACCGCAACCTGCTAAAACTCAGAACTGCGGATGTGCCACAGAAGGTGAAAGACAGAGCAGAAGTCATCAGATTGAATGCACATGGCTGGTACGTAGAAAAAATAGCAGTTCATTTTAATTGGACTCCACAAACAGTGAGAGAAGTCTTACATAAATGGCAGAAGCTAGGGCTGGAAGGGCTTTGGGAATTAACCGGTCGAGGGATAAAACCAAAGTTGACTGAAGTTGACATCAGATTTTTAGAAGAATGCCTTAAAAAAGAGCCACGCACCTACAACAGTCGCCAACTCACCGAAAAATTAGAACGCGAGCGCTCCATTAAATTGAGTCCCGACAGATTAAGACGGGTACTTAAAAAAAGGGGGTCATTTGGAAACGAGCAAGGAAGAGTCACAAAGGAAAACAAGACCCAGTAGTACGAGCGCATAAACAAGCAGACCTAGAAATGCTGGAATTAGCTGCTGCGACTGGAGAAATCGACTTAAAGTATTTAGATGAATCTTTCTTTTTATGCATGGAGTGAACCAGGTTACACTTACTACTTCAAAGGCGAACAAAAACGTTTAGAACAAACTAAGCGTCGTGGTAGAAGATTAAGTATTATCGGTTTTTTGCAACCCTTAATCAGCTTTATTTATGGTTTGGTTATTGGTGGTGTTGACAGAAAATCTTATATCCGGATGATGGAGCTTGAAGCACTTGAAGCTGAAAAGTCTGGGCGCATCAGAGTAATAGTGCAGGACAACGGCCCAATACATCGGTGCAAACAGGTACAGCAGTTATGGTCTAAGTGGGAAGACATGGGTTTGTACCTCTTCTTCTTGCCCAAATATTGTTCCGAAATGAACCCAATTGAATTGGAGTGGCAACACCTCAAAAAAGATGAATTATCAGGACAGGTGTTTGACGATGAGTTAGACCTTGGCTATGCGGTAATTAATGGTATTCAAGCCAGAGGTGAGAGAGGAAATTACACCACAGAACGTGTTAAATTTTACTCAAACCATCCTCCTTAACTTATTGTTACATGATTATAAATTTTTCCGCCGACTTACTTACTCGCTTAAATCCGAAACCTTAGAGCCGATTTCAAATTTATCAAAAAACTTTCCTTGGTAGCCCTCAAACACAAAAATCTTGAATAGAATATCATCTGAATTGAATTCAAGAAGTACAATCCTGTCTTTATAATAGAAAACTTTATGTCCATCTAACTTCTCAGAATCTGAGCAGATCTTCTGACAGTTCCAGCCATCCGACTTAGATAAAGCTTCGTTGATATTAATTGATTTCAATCCTTTTTCTCTCTTCTCTCTTTCTTCTTGGAGATTGACAACCAGATTAGGTTCACTAAGATCAGGTATTGATGAAAGATGTTGTCCAATACTAAATCCTGCTGCGGAAACTCCAGGGATAATTTCAGCCCACAAATCAAGTCTGACCATTAATTTGTCTCCTCTCTAATAACTTTCAATTCTTTACCAATTTATTCTGAGGCAATTAGAACTCACTTTTTTAGCGCAATTCGAGCTTTTACACAATTAGAATTAATGCGGGTAGAAGAGT
>NZ_JBTYKD010000190.1:0-2639 GCF_054880495.1 Nostoc sp. | reverse complement strand
AGTATAGCTTCCGATTGGAGTTTTCAAACCGAGTTTTCTCGCCCTCTTCATGCAATAGATTGCCGCTTGAGACGCTTATGAGCGTACATTAATTCATCAGACTTGGCGATTAGTTCTTCTAGTGAGAGATTGCTCTCTGATGAATAACGCTCTATCCCCATACTCATCGAAAGTTCATAGCTGCGGTTTTGCTGTTGGTTAAAGTTAGCGATATTTGCTTGCAGACACACTTGAATGCTATCAGCGTCCTGAAAGTAGCTGGAGCTCAAAACAATGAACTCATCTCCACCCAAGCGGGCAACAATATCCGGGTTCGGAAAACTTTGCTTGAGCAATTGAGCAGCATCAACAATCAAGGCATCTCCTATGTCATGACCAAGGGTGTCGTTAATTAGCTTTAGCCCATCTAAATCAATGAAGATCACCCAGCAAAAAACTTTCATGCAGTGAACAATTTTTAACTGTTGTTCAGCCAACAAAAAGAAACCACGTCGGTTATGCAAACCTGTTAGTTCATCGGTTAGCGATAACTGCCTTACTTCCATCTCTGCTTGTTTGCGGTTGCGAACTTCCTGAATGAGTTCCATTTGAGCGATCGCTTGCCGAGTTAGGCGACGCAGTGCATCCAACTGCTGGTAACTTAAAACACGAGGAATCGTATCGATCACACACAACGTTCCGATGGGAAAACCCTTGGGTGTAACTAGTGGGGCACCAGCATAAAAACAAATATTGGGATTACCTTTGACTAGGGGATTGTTATTAAAGCGATCGTCCTTGAGTGCGTTGGGAACCACTAATATATGATTTGGTTGAAGAATGGCATGGGCACAAAAACTCAACTCTCTGGGTGTTTCCGTAGTGTTTAGTCCAACCTGAGATTTAAACCATTGGCGATCGCTATCTACTAAGCTAATTAAAGCAATTGGAGTCTCACAAATGTGGGCAGCCAGAGCAGTTAGGTCATCAAATGCTTGTTCCGGTAGAGTATCCAGAATATTGTACTCCGCCAATGCTTTGAGCCTTTCTGGTTCATTTTCAGGTAGAGGAACAGCTGGCGTTTTCACAGATGAGTGTCTGAGCCTTAGCCAGCGAAGTCTGGTATGCTGGAAATTTTGCAATAACCACCTGATTACCTTTCCAGCATCAAGGCTGCGTGATAGAAACATCTCTGCAATAAAAATCAACATTCGGTTGAATCTACAGAAATATTGTAATGCATGATATTCTTCATGCCTTCGGTTTGTTCTGTTGTTCATATCACTCTAACTTTCACTGGAGAAATTTCCTGATTATATAGATGTTTACAAGCTCTTTTGCCCCAATTCAGGTTGGAAATTAGAAATTATCAGTATATGTGAAAAATTATCAAAGTTTATTATACTGGCAGAGTTCTTCGTCACAACTTGACATTTTTGATTTCCGCTATTTTATATAGATGCACAGAAGTTGCCAGAGTTGGAAGCCGTCCCTGGCAACTTCTCCTTCCCGTCTGTTCTCTACCTGGAGCAATTTCCAGTATCAGATCAGGCTCTAATTAGTCTTTATACGACTCCAAAATCCCACTGCGAATCATTAGTTGCGGCCAAAACAACACAAAAAATCCCATCCAGGTGACTACAGGGATGGAAACGAGAACTGTTAGCCAGATAGTTTTAAATAGTAACCAGCTACCACCAATTAGTGTTACACCTGTGAGAACTATAGACCAGGGCTGGCACCACCAAGGTTTGTAATTCCAGGGACTTACGGGCTTTTGTTCAGACATTGGTAAACTCCAAATTTTCCTGGTGATAAATTACCAATTTACAACACAAAAACCGAGGTAAAACCTGCATTTAGTGATATGGCAACGGACAGGTAGCTTAGGACAGCAATAAAATCACAAAGTACGCTGTGCAAGGGGCATTTACCGCCAACTGTCCTAAAGGCTTTGGCGATTGCTATAACTCATATCTTGCACGATATATAGTTGCTAATTATATAGACAAATATCTATTTAATTAGTTTGTAAGTTTTTACCCTTACTGGGGAAACTACAATCCCCTTTATCCCATCAACCAAAGCATTAGGGATTGCTTTTATTCTTTCTTACCTTTTATTCTCTGATTGATTATCTCGATCTGATGTGATTTACTTTTTAGTTCCTATAGATTCGGATTGTTTACCGACTTCGCACCCCAAAAGGATTTTCACCCAACATTCAGATGTCTTCGACTCTTGAGAATATAGTTTTATTTTATAGATAATTTACCATGAATGGCAAAGTCTGTCTATAAAATCAGAGAAGTTTACCAATACAAAACAAAACTTCCACTGGCAAAATCATCGGAATACACGGAATGCAGGAAAATATCGCGGCTGTTAGGGTCGAGGTGTGCATTAGTGCACATTGGTGTCAACTTAACGTGAAAGTTAGTCTAGAACCAGCTTTTACAGATTATCTCGTTCCCAGTCTCAGACTGGGAATGCCCGTCGTTGAGGCTCCGCCTCAAGACTTGCGGCAGAGCCGCAATGAGGAGCATTTCCAGCCAGAGGCTGGAAACTAGTAGTTCATGTCATTAATTCTGATGTGTTGCGCCGGAGCATTATATAATAACGGTGTGTCCACATATCGGGACACGAGTGTCGGTGCGATC
>NZ_JBTYKD010000189.1:0-27627 GCF_054880495.1 Nostoc sp. | reverse complement strand
CGCTCAGTACAAGTCAGTACAAGTGCCCAATGCCCAATGCCCAAGAACTAAGGCAATTCTACCGAAGTTGGTTTAGCGATATGTGGCAAACCCCAACCTAATTTTTCTCGCAAAATTCGGAAAAACTCAGGCGGTTGTAGGCGAATAAATCGGACACTATATTGCGATCGCTCCATGTACACTCGGTCTTCTGGTAAGATATAGCACCCGCCATTACCATCTACCACCATCACCAGCCGAGGAATATTTACTGGGTAGATATTAACCGATTCCGTATCGGGAAATACCAATGCTCTAGAAGCTAGGGAATGGGGACAAATGGGTACTAGCTGTAAAACAGGTACGCCAGGAGTCACCACTGGCCCACCAGCACTCAATGAGTAAGCTGTAGAACCAGTAGGCGTAGAAACAATCACACCATCCGCTGCAATATCTACTGGCGCATGACGCCCTATGGCAATTTCAAAATGGCACATAGACGTCAAAGGTTCCCGATGCAGAACCATTTCATTCAAGCAGAGGGCTTCCCACAGCACTGAATCTCCCCGAAACACTTTGACGGTGAGCATAGCTCGTTCTTCAATTTCATACTCACCCGCCATCACCTGTTCTAGTGCTTGGGGCAATTGATTCAGGAAAGTTTCTGTCAAAAATCCCATGTGGCCGGTATTCACTGTTAGCAGTGGAATACCACAGGGGGCTACTTGACGAGACGCTGCTAAAACAGTGCCGTCTCCCCCTAATACCACTGCAAACTTCATATCTGAATCAAAACCAGGAGGTGTCAGACCGTCAATCGGAGTGTGGCACACAGGACTCTCAGGGGTAGAGTAGCCCAGTATTCCACCGATACTCGATGTGATACATACATTCCAACCGGCTGCGGTTAGCTTGTCTTTCAACTCGATAGCGACGCGACCCGCTATCGGTTTAACGTCATTGTAGATAATGCCTGCTTTCGGCACACTCAAATATCCAAATTTAGGCGATGCTCTTTATTATTTGACACTCCCCGCTCTCAATATACGGAGATTCTTAGTTCAACGATATGCCTTAAAATTGTCCATCCTTGCGGCAATATTTAAACCTGATACCCGTTCAATAGAACAAAGTGCCGAGTCTAATTTAAACAACCCCAGGTGGCTCTATCTCCCTAAGCGTTAGAGAATCGCTTCTCTAGTTCCCGTATGCCCTACGGTACTTTGTCCAATCAATTAAATAGTCTTGTTTTCTGGTATGGGTACCCGTCAGCTACCCTAGCTATGTTTATCGTGGTTTTCGCCGCCCACTATCCATTATTATTTCCTAGCCAGTTGTTTTGGGGTTGGTTATCCATTTGTGCTAGCGGTTATTCTACCTGTAGTCTAATACTATTATACCCTCAAGTGTTTACAGAATATTGGCGGTGGTAAAAACCACCTGAGCGGTCACTGAGTTTGCTTGCCCTGAGCTCTTGGACAAGTGTTACCCTGAGCTTGTCGAAGGGATCAGGGTAACACCTGCGCCGTTCGCGCAGCGTCTCGTAGAGAAGGGTCGAAGTGTCGTTTTTCATCGTCTACCTAAAGGAAAGAATATGGTACTACGTACCTATTCTTTAGAGGCGCTGATTGTTCCCAGCATTTCTTGTAATCCTTACACATTTTTGGTCATGTAGTCATTAATCTAGAGTCAAATGTCCAAAGTCTAGAGTTTAACGACTAATGTTTGTTTTGTAATGACTATTGACTATTGGCTTTTGAAGACTGTTTAAAAGGAGTTTTTTTAGGTTTCTGCTTTTTGGTTTTGTTTTTCTGGTAGTCTAACTCTTTGAGCTTTTTCATTATTCGGCTGAAGTACTCTTGTAGATAGCTTTCTAAGGTTGTGGTTTGTTGCTGATCTAAACCAAAGACTGTATATACTTCATCCATTGAAGCATTTAATTGTTTACCACTAGCCAATACTTCTGTAAACGCTAACCTGTCACCTACGTTCCATCCCCACTGAAAGAACCGCATTAAACCCCGCACAGCCCGTAGTAAGTTTATTGGCATCCGTGTTACTCTGGCGTCTTTTCCAGATAAGCGTTCGCACAGGCTGATAATTTCTTCTGCACTCCATGCACGAGTACCGACTACAGGAAAAGCTTGGTTTTCGGTTTCTGGTACACTCAATGCTCGGATAGCAAACTTCGCAATGTCCTGAGTGTCCATATAGGCGATGGGAGAAGAATTGCCTGTTACCCAAACTGGCTGTGCTTCCAAAATGGGAATCCCGTACTGGCCGATTAACCCTTGCATAAAACCAGCTAGCCGCAAGATGGTGTAATTCAAGCCCGACTCAGGCAGGAAGAGTTCTGTACACCGCTTAATTTCCATTAGCGGTACTTTTGGGTATTTATCAGCATCTAAAATCGAAAAGAAGATAAAACGCTCTACACCTGCTGCTTTTGCAGCTTGAATCAATGCTACTTTGCCGTCCCAGTCCACTTGTTTGATACTCAGTGAATCTGTAGGGCGAGATGTTGACGCATCAATAACTTGGGTTACACCTTCTAATGCTTGGGCTAGGCTTTCGGGGTAACGCAAATTTCCTGGTACGAGTTCCGCACCCCATTCTTTGAGAAAAGCTGCTTTTTTGCTGCTCCGCACAAGACAGCGTACCTTATATCCCTCATCGATTGCACGACGAGCCACTTGTCTTCCTAAGGTGCCAGTTGCACCGACGATTAATAATGTCATGAGGGTCGTAATAAATTTTAATGTTTTATGAAAAGAATGTTATCAGAATAACCTATGCAAACAAAAATTTACATTTTTTCTCAGAAAATCAATTTATCTGGAGAGATTTATGAGAAAACGGCTGTCCGGTTAACGGACAAGCTTTTTTCCCATTTCGATGAAAAAGGGAGTGGGGAGTGGGGAGAATAATAACTCTTAACTCCTAACTCAATTATTCTTCTGTACCCTGAATTTTCAGTAACAATGCGCCTAAGCCCCAGCCCACGAAGATTAAACCGAAAGACAATAGAGCTGCATTCAAAAGTTCGCCGCCCATTGGTGTGATTCTCCTTATGCAAAGTGGTGTGTAAACTAGGTCTACCAGAAGCTTTTCAATAGTTGCTGTACGATTAGACCTGTGTAAATAATTTTAAACTACTTTAGCAGGTAATCCCTACTGGTTTGGGGGCAATCCCTACTGTTGAGAGAAGATGAGATGAGTAAATTGGGAAAATTGGATGATAAGAATTATGAAGAAATTTTATGTATCAAAATAATCAAGGTAGTTTAATAAATTTTAGCCAAGAGAATCGTCCGCGTTTGGCGCTGACGCTGGGAGATCCGGCGGGGATTGGACCAGAGGTGATTTTGAAAGCTTTAGCAGATCCGAAAATTGGTCAAAAATATGACGTTACAGTGGTGGGTAACAGGGATTTGCTAGCACAGACTTATTACAAACTGAATTTAACTGAGAATTTACCACCTTTGGCAAATCCAGACGAGTTATCAGTCATTGATGTGCAGTTGAATGGGGAAATTAAAGGTGAAATTATCCCAGGAATAGGTAATGCGGCGAGTGGTGCGGCTAGTTTTGCGTATATGCAATATGCGATCGCTCAAACACTCGCTGGTAAATTTGATGCTATTGTCACCGGGCCGATCGCTAAATCTGCTTGGAAAGCCGCAGGATATAATTATCCAGGGCAAACGGAACTTTTGGCACAGAAATCAGGTGTTGAGCGTTTTGGGATGTTATTCGTAGCGCGATCGCCCCATACTGGTTGGACACTCCGCACGTTACTTGCTACCACACATATTTCCCTACGTCAAGTAGCCGATACATTGACACCCCAGTTGTTGACGCAGAAACTCGATTTGTTGGTGGAGTGTTTGGAGAGGGATTTTGGTATAGATAGAGGGAGAATTGCGATCGCCGGGTTAAATCCCCACAGTGGCGAACAGGGACAACTTGGACATGAAGAACAGGATTGGTTAATTCCCTGGTTAGAGCAAGAGCGGCAAAAACGCCCACAATTGCAACTAGATGGGCCGATACCGCCAGATACGATGTGGGTTAAACCTGGTCAAGCTTGGTATGGAAATTCTTTAGTCCAAAATCCGGCTGATGCTTATCTAGCACTTTACCACGACCAAGGCTTAATTCCGGTGAAGCTGATGGCATTTGATCGGGCAGTTAATACTTCTATTGGTCTTCCTTTCGTTCGCACTTCACCAGACCACGGAACAGCGTTTGATATTGCGGGTAAGGGAATTGCTGATGCTACGAGTATGAAAGCAGCAATATATTTAGCGGCTGAGTTGGTTATTCAAAGGCTAGCGGTGGGTTGTGGTTAAAAGTTCTTTGTTGCAATATTTACTAAGAGTAATGGTTACTTGAATTTTGAAATTATCGGAGACATCACCAATATTGAAATAATTGCTGTTGGTATCTCCATTCGTGAACTCGAACGCTTGCGTAAAACTTATGGTTCAGGAAGGTGGGGGAAACTTAAAGGCTTTGCAACCATTAGTTTAGACGACGCAAGTATTTATGAAGCCCACGGAATTGGTAAGAAAGAAATCAAAATAAAACGCTTTCTATAGGAGTAATTATGCAGTCAGCGAACACAGAAACTTAATATGTTGTTTGCATTAGCAACAAAGATTATCCTGCTTCTTTAGAAATTTGGAAAATTTACCAGACTGTTTCTGATTCTGATGCTGTTAAGCACCAAATGATTAGAGTTATTGATGAATCAGGTGAAGACTATTTATATCCTAGCAATTATTTCGTATTGATTGAATTACCAAAAGCGCTTGCAGAAGCTTTTTCTCTAGCTAGTTAAAATTTAATTATTGGTACATTTAGATTTTGTTGGAACTTATCTTGAGACGATATATTAAAAGCAATAAAGTTACTGTCTGAGGCTTGAGCAGACACAAAATTACCAAATCAGTTTGTATCAACTTCCCAAATTAACGCAAGTTATACAGTCAAGCCTCAGTAAAAGTATCTAAGTAAGTCAGATATCATGATAATTCATAATTATTACTCCATGCCTAAATGCGATTTTTTGTCTCCATTAATAAACAATTGTGCAACTACTCATTAATTACGAATTACGTTAGCGCAGCCTTAGCGAGTCTTCTCCCAAGGGGAGACGCCAAGGGCGAACGAGCGTCATTACGAATTAGTATTCTCGTCTGGCACTTCAAACTTGTAACCATAGCCCCGCACAGTTTTAATAAACTCCGGTATGCTGGTATCGATTTCCATTTTTTTACGCAACTGACCAATATGCACATCAACTACCCGGCCATCTCCTACGTAGTCGCAACCCCAGATTTTTTGGATTAGCTGTGGGCGACTCCAAGCCTGATTAGGATGACTTGCTAAAAAATGTAATATATTAAATTCCAGCGCTGTTAAAATGAGAGGCTTATCGTTAAGTGTTACCTCTCGACCCTCTGGGTTAATTGCTAGCTGCTTGAAGATGATACGTTGTGATGGGGAGGGATTGATGTAGCGTATGCGTCTCAAAAGAGCTTCTACTCTAACTTCAACTTCTGCAAGACTAAATGGTTTAGTCATAAAATCATCAGCACCTGCGCTTAAGATTTTAATTTTATCAGCCTCGTCAGTCCTACTAGTCAGGATCAGCACTAAAACATTAGTACGACTCTGCATTTCTTGGCAGAGGCTATAACCATTGACATCCGGCAAATTCCAATCCAGAATCACTAAAGCTGGGTTGAATTGCTCAAACAACGATAAGGCGGTTTTACCATCTGCTGCTGACTCTATTTGATATTTCCGACTTAAAAAACGATTGACGAGATTTCGCACGCCGAAGTCATCATCGACTATCAGAATTTTGGGAGTAGTAGCGGTAATCATAACTATAATGCTGCCTATTGTAGATTGAGCGATTCGTTGTTAGTCCAGTTTTGCTTTACGTGTTTATTGAAAGTGTATTCACGCGCGTCTCTGGTGAGTACGATCGCTATTGTAGTACTTGTATACAATTAATTTTCCATCAAGTTTATGAAAACTTCAGCGATCGTAATGCTGATAAAATGTATAGTTTTGAAATTTTATACTTAAGATAAGTGTAATTGAAGACCATGTTGATCACCGCAAATAGTCCAGAGAAACACTAAACGCCACGGCAATTACTACAACTTTGTCAGAGCAACGCCCTCCCTGATTAGTTTAGATATCTATAACGCCTCATAAACGAAGCCATAAGCCAATTGAGATTTTAAACTCCTACTTACCCAAATGTACTCTAGCCAACGGGTATGTCCTTTTGAAGGGGGTCTACGAAAATTTACTCAGCGTGCATTTACATATAGGTACTCTCTTAAGTATATAATATACTACAAGTTTCAGCCTGAAACTATGACAAGCCAATGACTGAGAATATTACCACAAGGTATAAGGGCAGCAAAAACAGCTTTAACAGACAAAAAGTCAGCATAAACAGGATTTACGCAAACAATAGCCGAAAAGAATGATTTTCTTCTTAGGGGCAATACCCTGCGGTCAGCCTTTGTCTACATGAATTGCCCCAGAGTGCGTGTAGTTTTGCGTAAGTTCTAATAAATTAGCAACAGCTTTGCTTTAAGCATTACACCTCAACCAGCTTCCAAATTTTTTGCTGCTTTAGTCGGTTTCACGCTCTTGTTTTATGCAAATTTGCCAACAGCTAAAGTTCTCTTTTTCTATTAATTAGGTGGCGAATCTAATAAATTTAAATTTATTTACAATGTGTCTAAATAATTAAAGATTAGAAATATAAACTTATTATATATTTAATTAATTTAATCCAAAAAGCTGACTTTATGTAGTCTAAGTTGACTAAATTTACAATGGATTAAATGGTAGAAAATATTTCAATTACCCAGTCTATCTCAGGAGAGAGTTTGAGTAAATTCATCCCAGAGAAAGAGCAATTAAATCTCCTTAGGCCCTTAAATTGGTATAAATATCATTAGTAAGGAATAGTTATGACTAACAATTTAGTAGGCGGCATCATTCCGCCCCAGCCACCCATAGAAGCACAATCTGATGTTGATGTCCTGAAGACTCGTCTAGAATGGGGCGAACCAGCTTTTACAATATTGGATGTGCGCGCTCGCCTGATCTTCAACCAAGGTCACATTACGGGAGCGATCCCGACCCCAATAGATGAATTGGTAGAGCGTGCAGTATCTTCTTTGCATAAAAGTCGTGATATTTACGTTTACGGTGCTAATGAAGAAGAAACTGCCCAAGCCGCACAACAACTGCGTTCTAATGGATTTGAGCGTGTCTCTCAACTCAAAGGTGGTCTTGCGGCATGGAAGGCGATCGGTGGCCCAACAGAAGGCACTATTGAATCAAAAACTCCCCCAGGTCCAGATGACTACAATGCCGTAGATAAGCTAAAAAATCAGCAAGAAAATTTGCAAAAGGGAAGTAGTAGCGTCACCGAAGCTATTAAAAAGGGAGCTAGTAACCTCAAGGAAGGCATTCAAGAAGGAGCTACTAACCTCAAAGAAGGCATTCAAGAAGGAGCTAGTAATCTCAAACAAGGCATTCAAGAGGGAGCCAGCAATCTCAAGGAAGGCATTAGTGAATCTAAAACTCCTAAAGACACTGAATGATTCCAAATATTGCATCTTAGGCAAAGCTGTACTTTGAAACTACCGAGGCAAAGTCCGGCTGCACGGACTAATCCTCGCTTGACGTGAATTCGACGGCTCATATAGTCTTTGCCTAATTAGCTGAAGTAAAAGACCTCTAAGAGGTTTTACTACTACGCAAAACTGTCCCTCTCCGACGGTCAGAGGAACAGATTTGAGCTTTAGTCAAGAGGTTCGTCGAACTCACGTTAGCCTGGGTTGGCAGACTTTGTTTGTGAGCCACTGACTTCTAGTACAACACGGCGTAAATAAAGCACCGATTCCAAATTCAATACTTCTCTACCAGAGGCTGGACTTCTCTACGAGACGCTGCGCGAACGGCAAGGCTCAGTGACCACGTCAACGGCAAGTATTACAGTGAGCCCTTCGGCAAGCTCAGGGTAAGACCTGTCAAACTGCTGTGTTACCATGAAACGCTTACCCTGTATACCTGTTTGAATCTGGAATTTTGAATTCCGCCTTGGGGTACTAGTCTTTTGGCGTAGCGTGTGCTTGGCGTAGGGCAATTTGCAAAAATTGATGCTTCTTTTGCAAGAGGTTTATTGTTTGATCAATGTTCAAACAAATCCTTAAATTGCAACAAATCTAAGGAAACAATTGTTGGCAGAAATTCAAAACATTCTTGAGCAATTTCCCAACGTTCTTCTCGTTTGAGCATTTCTATTAGCTTTTCCTGCACACTAAGTAAGTAGCGCACATCATTGGCAGCATAACTCAGTTGAGCTTCTGTTAAACTAGCGGCGTTACCCCAATCAGAACTTTGAGAACTTTTATCCAGTTCCACTTGTTCTAACTCTTGTACCACATCTTTGAGTCCGTGGCGATTTGTGTAAGTACGGGCTAATTTACTAGCAATTTTACTGCAAAAAACAGGCTGAACCTGAATCCCCAAATTAGCTCTCAAAGTGGCTAGGTCAAAGCGAGCAAAGTGAAACACTTTTACGACATTTGCCGCTTCCAAGAGTTTTTTTAAGTTTGGAGCGTCAGCTTGTCCTTTGGCTATGCGGATTGCAGTCACTTTCCCGGATTGGTTGCACAATTGGACAAGACACAAGCGATCGCGCAGTGGCAATAATCCCATCGTTTCTGTATCAACTGCGATCGCTGCTGATTCTAAATACTGGCTAAGGGCTGCGTCACTGAGATCGCGATCGCTCACCTGAAAATCTTGTAATGTCATGAATTGTTTAAAAATAATAGCAGTGTCCAGCAGACAAAAGTCTTATCAGACACTAGATTATTATTGTGCAAAAACATCAGAAATTAAATCTACCTAGTGTGGAAAAAAAGTTGTGTCAAGTAGACATCGCCTTGATTATTAGTAGCAACGCCAATTCCAGTCAGGTTGTAATTTCCTTTAAGATTCTTTAAATGTCCAGGACTGTTGATCCAACCAGTAACAGCTTCGTCTACAGGGTTGCTATATCCCCGGTTGAAAGCAACATTTTCCGCCGCGCTGTTGTAGCGAAGAGGGATAGCTTTGACTCGCCGTTCAAATCCCTGATGGCTAAATGGGGTTTTACCTTTAGCCATGTTTTGACTATGAATTCTTGCCTGTCGAGTAATATTTGCATTTAGAGTCAACTTTGGCAGTCCTTTAGAAGTCCGATATCGATTAATTTCATCAAATACTGATTTTTCTAGCTCAGTAGTTTTAAAAGTAGGAGTCGATATTGCAGCCTGACTAGAAAAAAGCGACAACAGCTTATTACGGGTGGATGTATTCGTAGAAGGATAATTTGGGATCGGAACAGTCGTTAATCCACTAGCAAGGACAAGCGCACTTAAAGCGATGCCAAAAGCAGTTTGTCGGAACATGGAGAATTGCGTAATGTGTAGAGATATAAGACTTCTACTTTACCTTATTGTTCCGAGGATATATACCACGATACTATTAAGGGTTGATGAATTTCGGCAATTTGGCTATATTCTTGTATCGCATATACAAACAATCATTTCCAATTGTCAATACTTCAATCGGTCAGCTAGATAAAAATCACAGTTATTTTTGCTGAGAATTGAAGATTTTTATGAATTACTAAAAATTAATGTAGTACTCGATAGACAAATGTCATTTAAACTACATTATTCGTAAAAGCTTTGCTAAGAGGCTGAAGTCTGGGGAATTTGAGAAAAAACCTGAATTTTAGCAAATCTATCAGCGAAGGAAAATTTGTGTGAAGTAGATTTCGCCTTGACTGTTGCTAGCGACACCAATCCCCGTCTGATTATAATTGCCTCTAATATTGGCTAGATGCCCTGGACTTTTGAGCCAGCCTTGAACAGCTGTTTTAGCAGGAGCAGTATATCCCTGGTTATAAGCGACATTTTCACCAGCTGCACTGTAAGAAATACCGATTGCTTGAATCCGTTCTGAAAATCCCCTATGTCCAAAGGGAACTTTACCATTAGCCATGTCCTGACTGTGAATCCTGGCTTGATTATCAATGGCAGAATTCACAGTCAGGTTTGCTAGCCCTTGGGAAGCTCTGTAATTATTAATTTGGTTGAAAACTGACTGTTCTAGACCAGCAGTGTTGATGCTAGATGCTACGATGTGAACAGCATTATTTGATACATTTGAAGATGTCGGCGTAAAAGTTGGATTTGTTACAGGAGTAGCGATCGCTCCACTACTGATAATGATAGTGCCTAAAGCAACGCTATAGATTGTTGTCTTAATCATTTGCTTGCTGAAAGTAAAGTTGCCAACAATCTAACTAAAGTAATGTCAGTATGACAAATTGCTTATATGTCTATATAGTTTTAATTATGGCGTTTTATGTTCAAAAACTACCATCAAACGTTTAAATCCGCGATCTTACGAGACAATTATGCTGTTTAGAAAAAATTGCTCTCTACCATCATCCGTGATAGTTTAAAAGAACATCAATTTTGTCAATTAGTAATTACGCTTAAACTTTAACAAGTAGGTAGGTATAAAATTTAGTCTTTTTTGAACTAATTTGGCAAGAATAAATGATGCGTATCAAGATTAGGCGTAGGCATTGCCTTCCCAAAAATTCTGTTTACGACCCAAGTTTCAGCAATATCTTAAGTATTATTACTTATTTTAAATAGTATATAATCTTATTTATGGCGAATGCTCTACCAGTAGTATGATTATTTCTACAAAAATGGCAAATGGCATGAATTTCTCTACCAAAGGATTTCCAATTAAAAAAATATCCCATCGTCGGGGCGTATTGCAATACGCCCCTACAAATGTAGAAATAACAGGACTTACGCAAACAATAGCCGAAAAAAATGATTTTCTTCTTAGGGGCAATACCCTGCGGTCAGCTAAAGCTACATGAATTGCCCCTACCGTGTGTAGTTTTGCGTAAGTCCTAAATAATTTGGGATGATTTATTTTTTGTCAGTCCCTAAAACCTCTGGGCGACTAGCTTTGGTTGAGAGTTTCTAATTCTTTCTGTACCACGCGCAACACCCGCGCAATATATTCCGCACGCCACTGTTCACTCTCCTTGCAGTAAATTTTGGCGTGCCAACTCGTCGTAAGTGGGTTGCGGTAGCATAGTATATTGGAATTGTTGATCCATAATTGCTTTTTCGCCAAAATTTTATGTATATTTACGCATCATTTAATAACTTGGCTACTGTTTGTACATCCTTATCGCCGCGTCCAGAGCAGTTAATTACAATCCGGGGACTGTTGGGTAGTTGGGGACATAGAGTTTCGAGGTAGGCGATCGCATGGGCTGTTTCTAATGCTGGGATAATCCCCTCCAATTTCGACAATCGCTGGAATGCCGCCAAAGCTTGTGCATCAGTCACACTATAGTATTCAGCGCGACCAGCATCCTTCAAATAACTATGTTCTGGACCCACACCGGGATAATCTAACCCCGCACTAATTGAGTGTGCCTCAATAATTTGTCCATCTTCATCTTGCAGGAGATAGCTCATTGCTCCATGCAATACACCAACTCGTCCTTTTGTCAAGGTGGCTGCGTGTTTTGGTGTATTGACACCTTCTCCGGCTGCCTCAACCCCAATTAACCGTATAGAAGACTCATTGAGAAACTCATAGAATAGTCCCATAGCATTGGAACCACCACCAACACAAGCCAAGAGAATATCAGGCAATACACCCCACTTTTCCATTGCTTGGGCGCGAGTTTCTTGACCAATTACTGCATGAAAATCACGTACCATCATCGGGTAAGGATGAGGCCCTGCTACCGAACCCAGGATGTAGTGAGTCGTTTCCACATTTGTCACCCAATCCCGGATTGCTTCAGAAGTCGCATCCTTCAGGGTTCCCGTACCCGCCTCGACCGGACGCACTTCTGCCCCCATCAACTGCATTCTGAACACATTCAAAGCTTGGCGTTCCATGTCATGAACGCCCATGTAAATTATGCATTCCAACCCAAAACGAGCGCAAACTGTGGCTGTGGCAACTCCATGTTGTCCAGCACCCGTTTCGGCAATAATCCGTTGCTTACCCATGCGTTTTGCCAACAATACCTGACCAAGGGCATTATTGATTTTGTGAGAGCCAGTATGATTTAAATCCTCGCGCTTTAAGTAAATTTGCGGTCCGGTGCGATTGGGTCGGGCATAATGAGCAGTCAGGCGTTCAGCGAAATACAATGGTGTGGCACGTCCTACATAGTCCCGTAACAACTGCTGTAGTTCTGCTTGAAAACCAGGATCATTACGGTATTGCTGATAAACTGTTTCTAGTTCAGTAAGAGCAGGCATCAGCGTTTCAGGTACATACTTACCGCCAAAGCGTCCAAAGCGACCTAGCGTATCTGGAACTTGAGCAGTTGAACTTGGAGAAAGGGGAGTAGTAGTCACGGGCTGATTTTGATGAGGGGAATAACTTAATTATTATAGAAAAGTCTGGGGTATATCTGGGGAATGGGCAATGGGAACTAGGAACTAAATTCTTCGTTGATATTCAATGCCCAATACTTCTCTACGAGAGGCTGCGCCAACGACTTCTCTACGAGACGCTACGCGAACGCTACTTCGACCCTTCGACAGGCTCAGGGCAGGCAAGCTCAGTACAAGTCAGTACAAGTGCCCAATCTGATTGAATCCGTTGCAATGGATTTGTGATGTTAGCCTAGAAATTGATTTCCCAGCATAAACGGTTGCGTAGAAGTTTCCATTGCTTTTGAAATTTTTCTTAAACATTCATTTTATGTCTTCTTCCAATCCCAAATCTTCCGATAAAGGTTTTGTCTACCGCGAATTTGGCAACGACAACTCCGCCGCCACAGAAAGACCAATTCCAGAACTACCCACACAACAACAAAATCTCAAAGTACAAGCTTCCCGCAAAGGACGCAAAGGCAAAACCGTCACGGTGATTAGCGGTTTTCAAGCCAAACCGGAAACCTTGGCAGATTTGGTGAAGCAGTTGAAAAGTCAGTGTGGGACAGGTGGGACAATTAAAGACAACGAGATTGAAATTCAGGGCGAACACAAGCAGAAAATTGTCGAGATTTTAACCAAGCTAGGTTACAAAGCCAAAATTAGCGGTGGCTAATCTTGAGTGCGGTTTCCCGCATCTTAACCGTGACCTAGATTTAGTTCGGCAATGTTATCTTTGAGAGGTACAAATATACTTGAGCAGTGGTGAATCACTTCGCCGACAAGCTGTCTTTTGTAAAATTAACAGGAGGTTCAAATGGATTTAGTTCGTCTTCTGTGTGCCATTTTATTACCGCCTTTAGGGGTTTTTTTGCAAGTAGGTTTTGGTATAGATTTTTGGATTAATATAGTTTTGACACTTTTTGGTTACATTCCTGGGATTATTCATGCAGTGTGGATAATTTATAAGAAATAATTTTTTGTGGGGGTAGGTTGGGCGTACCAATCTCGGTTTTACTGATTCTGAGTAATTTTTGGATAGAGGCAATTCATTCATTGCCTCTATAGAAAGGGTTATGAGTTGGATGTCTGCAAATTATTAAAGAAGAATTCATCAGCTACAATCAATTAGAGACTTCCAATTAAAAAAATATCTAACTTCTTGTAGAGTGCGTTACTTCCTTAAGCCCCATCTTGATCTAATAGACATCTCCATAAATTAATGATGCGTTACCTGAAACCCTTGTAGAGACGTTATGTCTAATCTGTGACGGTGCGTTAGTCAAAGTGATAAGGGCATCCTTGTATTCGTAACTCTAATTGGATAAAAATCTCAAATTATTTCGACAGCATTAATATAATTATTGTATAAATTGTAAAAAGCTATTGCAGCTTTCGGCCTTAGTGAGATACAAGAACCCCACCTCCAACCCCCTCCCCGCAAGCGATGAGGGGGCTATGATGTGCTTCATCTGATTGGGAAACGCTATAAGTTAGTAGTTAGAGAAAAAATAACTCTGTATAACTTTAGGAAAGTAGCTAAATAAAGTTAGATTTATATAAACTAAAATCTGTGCGTTAATACTGCCGATTTTAAATCCTTATCTAGTAATTTCAGATATTTTTGCAAAGCAGAGAAAGTTCTCTAACCAGAATCATTTTAAATCACACCCCAAACTGTGCATTTGAGATAAGCAAGTACGGTGGAAGTTTTGAGTATTAGTTTCTTCAATACACAGAGAGGCTTTCTGACGGTGGTAAGCCAACTTAACAAAGATGCAAAATTTGAGGTTGAGATATTAAGTTATCAGCTTCAATCGGGGGCAACAACTTTACTCTCGTGATGATGGTTGATCGACCAACGGTGATCAATAGTTACAGAGGAAAACTCACAAATTTCTTCTAGTCGTTTTTGTTGTACGGCAGCTTTACGGAGAGTAATAATTAGCTGATTCACCTGATGCCGTAAATCGGGATTATCATTTACCGCTAACATGGTTTGTCTTTCTAAAAGTTGAAGTATAAGTTCGTAATGAATAGGTGAAGGTAGAGGAATTTGCTCCATGAAGTTAAATTTTGATTTTATATTTGGGATTTTGTATTAGTCAGAGTTTATCTCCTGTTAATAAATTGTTACACAAGAAATAACTAATTCCTTAGAGCTTTATTTAATTAGTAATAAAGATTTGGCAAAGATATTGATGATATTTAACGGGAAAGTGTTGCGTGTATACGTATAGTGTGCCCGATCGCCTAAGAATTCTTTGTAGTTACCCTGCACTAAGAGGCGCAGGGGAGGTGTTTTTTTCAGAAATTCGTCGGCAAGATCCGGGTGATCGCAGCGCCGGGATCTGGTTGTTTTACCAAAGATTCTCCAATGAGTACAGCAGATGCACCTGCTGTAAATACCAAACTTAAATCATCAGGGTTGTTTAGTCCTGACTCGCTAACAACAAGGATGTTTTTCTCCTGGAATTGGCTACCCCTTGCAGCTAAAAGTTGGCAAGTAGTTTGCAGGTCAACAGAGAAATCTTCTAAATTGCGATTATTGATTCCTATTAAGGAGACCCCATCTAAGGCTAACACACGGTCAAGTTCTGCCAAACTATGGACTTCAATCAAGGCTGCCATTTTCAGTTTGTGAGCAATTTTCAGGAAGTATTTCAAATCTTGATCGCCCAGGATAGCTGCAATCAACAAAATAGCATCTGCACCATGAACCCGCGCCAAGTATATTTGGTAAGCATAAATGATAAACTCTTTGCATAGTAGGGGCAAATCTACGGCAGCCCGAACTTTAGCTAAGTTGTCAAAACTACCTTGAAAGAACTTGACATCTGTAAGCACAGAAAGACAAGTGGCTTTGCCTTGCTGATAAGATAGGGCGATCGCTACTGGATCAAAATCTTCTCGTAAAACGCCTTTACTCGGTGAAGCTTTTTTGACTTCGGCAATCAATGCTGGCTTAGTCTTACCTTGGCGCAAGGCGGCGACAAAATCACGGGTTGGCGGCGCAGTTAGTACCTGCTTAACCAATTCCTTCAAAGGAACTTTTTCCCGCATTTGGTCATATTCTGCTTCTTTCTGCCAGACAATTTCCTCCAAGATGTTCTTTGGCGCCCCGTCAGGCACGGCAGCCTGATAACGTAACATGGATACATTAATAGCTGGGTTAGGTGAACGACGACGGATTTGCATAATTAGTCATTAGTCATTGGTCATTGGTCATTGGTCATTAGTAATTAGTCATTTATCCTTGTTTATTAGCAAAGGACAAATGACTAAGGACAAATGACTAAATGGCGATCGCTCGTTTATAAGCTTCGTCCAATACTTCCGAAAGTGTCGGGTGGGCGTGAACTAGATGTGCCAAGTTTTGCACAGATTGACGGTTTGCGATCGCAGCTGAGGCTTCATGAATTAAGTCTGAGGCATGCAATCCGAAAATGTGAACGCCTAAAACTTCTCCGGTGTCTTTGCGATATATCACCTTGGCAATCCCATCAGCTTCATTTTCTGCCAAGGCTTTAGAATTTCCTTTGAAGTAACTCTTACTTGTGGCGATTTCAAACCCTTCGGTTTGTCCCAACTCTTTAGCGGCGGTTTCTGTTAAGCCCACATAGCTGAGTTCCGGGTGGGTAAAGGCTGCGGCGGGGATGCTGCGATAGTCTACTATTCTTTCCCTCCCAACTATGTTTTCTACCGCGATGATGCCTTGAGCAGAAGCCGCATGTGCTAACATCATCTTCCCATTACCATCCCCAATTGCCCACAAATGCGGCACCACTTCACCTGCTGATAGCACTGCCATGCGCTCGTCTACTGGAATAAAATTCCGCCGATCGAGTTCTACACCCACAGACTCTAAACCGAGATTTTTAGTCGCTGGGATGCGTCCAGTAGCCACCAAGCAAGCATCTACTTCGATGACATCTACATCTTCTTTGGTTTTTAAATCTGCTAACTCAATTATCACAGGTGAACCTGGGATAACTTTTTTGGCGTATATCCCCACTTTCGTTTCAATATCGCGGGGAGTAATTAGCACTCGTTCGGCAAGTTTGGCAATATCACGGTCAAATCCTGGCATTAGCTGATCTAGGGCTTCAATCAAGGTGATTTCACAACCCAAAGCTGAGTAAATATCAGAAAATTCCAAGCCGATGTAACCACTGCCAATAATTGCTATCCAGTCTGGTAACGACTCTAATTTGACACCTTGATCGCTGGTAAAGACAGTTTTGCCGTCTACTTCAATCCCTGGAGGCACAAAAGGAATTGAACCTGGGGAAAGGATGATGTCTTTGGCTGTAATCGTTTTTTCACCGCCATCTCCGGTGATGGAGACTTTTTGCGCCCCAGCGATTTTTCCCCAACCTCTGATGATATCGACTTTTAGACGTTTGAGACTGTTGGTTAAGTCGCCTTGAATTTTCGAGACGAGATTGTTAGCATGATTTGCGATCGCTTGGCGATCGAATTCCACGCTACCAATTTGAATTCCCAGTGACTTGAGGTGGTGGGCATCGCGTAACTCCCGCACACGCCCAGATGCCGCTAGTAGCGCCTTAGAAGGAATACAGCCCCGATTAACACAGGTTCCTCCCATATCAGCAGCTTCAATAATCGCTGTTTTCAGACCGCAACTTACAGCGTGTAAGGCTGCACCATGCCCGCCTACACCAGCGCCGATAATGACTAAATCGTAATCAAATCCTTGACTCACGTTAGTTTCCCCGTGTGCTTCGCCTATTTATTCTCAACTTGACCGACAATCAGTGCAACCCCTTTAACAGTTATCAGTTTCGTCGCTGGGTTTAAGTTCCCAGTACACACTTATCTGTAATCAGTGAGATTTGGTAACTGATTTAAATCTCTTAGCATAGGCTTGATAACTATTTACTGATTTAACGTTCGGGTTTTACTAACTCAAATTATGATTCACTGACTTCTGGCGAAAAGACGGATGTTTTCAGTAATTATAGTCAAAAGCGTATACTTATTTATTTTTATACTGCTTGAATTTATTCACAGAAATACCCGGTAAGCGTAGAGCTTCAGTCACAAAGCGTACCCAGATTAAGCGACTCGTGCGGTAATAAAGGCAGTCAGTCTTAATCTTTATGCACTTTGATGGTAAAATTAACCTAACAGGAAAGGGATACAACCTGTCTAAAAACCTAGCAGCCTAACTGCTTTGCGCTGTACCTTCTCCCAAGGGGAGACGCTAACGCGAAGACAACTGAATCTATGGGGTTCTACTCGTTGTTCTAGTAGTGCTTTTGCACAACCTGAAAGTAGGTAAAAGATTCACAGGAACTAGAGGACCAGCTTTATACAGACGCGAAATTTCGCGTCTCTAACAAACAAATTTTGGATAAATCCAACTACGGTAGGGCATACCGAAAGTTAAAGCTTGGGGAGAGAACCACCTCTGGACTAGGTAACGCAAGGAACTTAGTTTAAGTGGACTCGTTGAACCAAGAATCTCAGTCACGAAGCCGTGCTGAGAGTGTCAAAGCGCCTTAGCCTAACACCTAAGCTGGATTTAAGATTGATCCAGAGGATTTACACAGGCGATCGCTCGATGTCTATTCCCCAAATTAGCGAATTTACTATCCGCCGTCATGCCAACGCCAAATCTTTCCAGCAGGGTGAGGCATACTATGAGGCTGGTGCTGTCAATGCTGTTGCCCAACGTGGTGATCTGCTTCAGGCAGGTGTTGCAGGCAGTCAAGCTACACCTTATCATGTCAACGTGAGTTTCGATCGCAGTGGGTTTTCAGTAAGCTGTACCTGTGATTACGACCTTGAAGGGTGGTGTAAACACGTTGTAGCGACAATGCTCGTCTGTGTGCGTAACTCAGAAAATATTCAGCAGCGCCCCACCCTAGAACAACTACTAAATCGCCTAGATTATATCCAAACTCAAAGGCTGCTGCAAGAATTGGTAACAGAATATTTACCGCTAATTGATATGATTGAGCGCCATGTCAACTGGATGACTAATCGAGATAACAAGCAAACAACCACAAAATTCATGCGCCGCAGTACTATTGATCCGGTTCCTTTTCGGGGGCAAGTCCGGCAGATTCTCCGGGATACTGTGCGCTACTTTGAAGAGGGGTACGAAGAAGATCCGATTGCCGATAAATTGCTAAGTGTGGTGCAAACTGCGGTAGATTTTAGCGAACGAGGACAAGGTGAAAATGCGATCGCTATTTTGGAAGCGATTACCTCTACCTGTGTGGAAAATTGGGATGATGTTGCAGAATACGGCGCGGAAAATGATCAAATTGTCAGACAATTAAATAATGCTTGGTCTGAAGCAATTCTCAGTACCGAGCTGACGCCAGAAGAAAAAGTTGATATTCAAATAAATTTAGAAGCTTGGCAAGATGAGTGGAATGCTGATTTTGGCATAGTTATGGAGGTTTTACGCCAAGGTTGGGATTATCCGCCACTGGTGCAAGTTCTCCAAGGTAATATCACCGAAAGGGGAGCTTGGGAAGAAGACGTTCCAGATTATGCTGATGATTTGGCACTAATTCGCTTGAAAATTCTCGAACATCAGGAACGTTACCAAGAATACCTGTATTTAGCAAAAGCGGAAGGGCAAACCCAGGAGTATCTGACAATGCTAGGGCGTTTAGGCAGGGTGGAAGAAGCAATTGAAGGCACGTAATGCCTACTTGGAATCTGGGAAGAAAGCTGGCTGGTTAAACTATCGGGAAAAGTTAATCAAAACCCACCCTCGCAAACATAAATTGATCGGAATGTTTAAGAAAAAGACCATACAGTAAGGATTATTGTTTGAAAAACTGATGAGAGGTTTAAGAAACTCGATAATGCTTAATCTGCGATCGCAACACTTTCTTTGTCTAAATGTTTTTGCTTACCTTCTGAAGTAATAAGTGTAACCTGGATCACGCCATACACAAAATCCTGATTTATCCAAATACTCTAGCAGGACTTACGCACTCAAAAGCTGAAACTTCGATCCCCCCTAACCCCCTTTAAAAAGGGGGGATCTTAAAGAGCCGACTTTTTAAGGGGTTGGGGGATCTATAAATGCGTAAGTCCTATCTATTTCTCCGGCAGCCGCAGATAATTCCAACATATCTGCTTGCTTATGCAGATCGAACACCATCGATCCTTTCAAGTCTGCATTGACACTCCCCCGGCTGAACAAATATGACATTTACAGCAGTTTTCATGTATTTGAACCACATCTGTTGTATGGAACATTCCTATGGCCCAAAAGCGCGAATCTATTTACCTAAAAATAGCTGTAAATTGAGATTTTCCCAGATATCAACTTTAGCGACAAAAGATGAAGTAAGATTCACATCTGAAGCAGTCGCCATATAATTCCATAGTTTCTGACAAAAAATAGTTCAGTGCGATGATTAATAAATATCCTCAGAATCTTATATTGTCCTGCTTACCTCTGAATATGCTTCTATTACTCAGCAGCATATCTTTTAGTCCAGAGAGAGCTCAGGCTATTGATACTACACAATTACCAACTAGTAATTTCATCCTGTCGCAAAAACTCCCACCACCACAGGATGTCCAACCACCTGCACCTTCGCCACTTCCCTCACCGGAACTGCCACAGCCACTCCCTCCACCAGCAGAACTATTTCCCCCGTCTGCCCCAACTCCCACACCAGAGGAACCAATCCCTGGCAACTTTCCTCAAACTATTGTTGTTGAACGGTTTGAAGTTGTTGGTAGCACAGTCTTCAGTCCCGAAGAGTTAGCCAAAGCCACTGCTGAATTTACCAAACGACCGATCTCACTAACTGAAGTGTATCAAGCACGTTCTAAAATCACTGATCTATACATAAAAAATGGTTACATTACTTCTGGTGCTTATATTCCACCCCAAAGAATCCAATCCGGTGTTGTCAAAATTCAGGTGGTCGAAGGTAAATTAGAAGATATCCACGTAACTGGGACTCGGCGGTTGAATCCGAATTATGTCCGCAACCGACTAGCAATAGCGACATCACCGCCTCTGAATCGTCAGCGTCTACTAGAGGCACTGCAACTTTTGCAACTTAATCCTTTGATTCAAAACGTCTCTGCTGAACTCTCAGCAGGATCGCAGACTGGTGTGAATCTTTTAGAAGTTAAGATCACTGAGGCAAAAACCTTTAGTAGCCCAATAGTTCTTGATAATGGGCGATCGCCTAGTGTTGGCAGTTTCCGCCGTCGATTACAATTGAATGAAGCCAACCTATTGGGGCTGGGAGACTCTCTGGGTCTAGGTTATACTAATACCGATGGTAGCAACTCCTTTGAGGCCAGCTATACATTACCACTCAATCCCAAAAACGGAACCCTCACTTTCAACTATGGCACTACGTCGAGTAATGTCATTGAACCTCCTTTCAACATTTTAGATATCCAATCGGCTTCTCGCTATTACGAACTAACATTTCGCCAGCCCATAGTTCAAACTCCTACACAAGAATTCGTCCTGGGGTTGACAGCCTCCCGACGCGAAAGTGAAGCCTCCTATTTCCCCTTGCAATTAGAGCGACTAGCTTTCCCCGGTTCAGGCGCTGATGAACAGGGACGTACTAGGGTATCTGCGTTGCGATTTTTTCAAGAATGGACGAGTCGTAACAGCCATGAAGTCATCGCCCTACGCTCTCAATTCAGTTTGGGCATAGATGCGTTGAATGCCACGATTAATCAAAATCCTCCCGATAGTCGTTTTTTTGCTTGGCAAGGGCAAGCACAGTGGGCACGGCTTTTAGCTCCTCAAACCTTACTATTACTTCGTTTAAATACCCAACTCGCATCCAGAACACTTTTGCCTTTAGAGCAATTTGGCTTAGGTGGGCAGGATAGCGTTCGTGGCTACCGTCAAGATTACCTGCTAACGGATAATGGCACTTTTGTTTCTGCGGAAGTTCAAGTACCGATTCTGCGCTTACCGCAGATAGATAGCATTTTACAGGTTGTCCCCTTTGTAGATTTTGGTGTTGGCTGGAATAGTTCTGGTATAAAGAATCCCGACCATAATACTCTAGCAGCTGTTGGTCTGGGGTTGCGTTGGTCACAGAGCGATCGCTTCACCGTTCGTCTTGACTGGGGCATTCCTTTAATATCTGTGAACTCAAATGAGAGAACATTACAAGAAAACGGTCTGTATTTTAGTTTATTTTATAATCCTTTTTAAAATTTAGGGGTTCATTCTCCTTGGAAGCATCTCAGTCAAAGCAAATATACCAGATGAGAAACAAGATTCTTGCTCCCTCTCCTTAATAAGGAGAGGGTTGGGGTGAGGTTTTACAAGGCTTTTTACACTCATTGAGATGCTCCCATTCTCCTTTACTTTAGACGTAGCTCGGAGGCGGAGTAACTCTTTTTCTGTTGCCGCAGTTAGCCACAACGCAACAGGAGCAACTCCAGGGGAAAAATACGCAAGGCGCTGCTCTCAGTTACCTTGCTTTAAGCAAGCTACAGTCCTTCCCTGCGGGACGCTACGGGAACGACAAGCTCAGGAACTATCGGGGTTTAAATAAAAGTCTGAAACTCTTTTGAATGCAATAATCTTGAATTTTGAATTTTGGATTGTCAATCTGGGTATCCTAAGAAAGACTAAGGTTGGATGATCTAGATGAAAAGTTAACTCAACAGTAAATAAAAAACTAATAAGATAAGTACTCTTAATTAGTTCCATTTACTAACTTTTGCCCCATTTAGTCATCTTCATGACACTAAATCACTGACAATTAGTAAATAAGCTGATAGATAGTTGATATCTGAGAAAGGAGAGCTAAAAAAGAGTCAAACTCCTAGGTGTATACCTGTAGTCTTAAAAAGGGTGACTTAATTCGCTCCTTTTTAAGAAGGGTTAGGAACGAGCAAGCCTTAACCAAGCGTATTGGAACTTATCGGAGTAGTATTTTTCCGACTCAGAAATAAATAAAAATCTAAGAATTTGAGGAACAGCAATGCTAGGAAATGAGCCGGAAAAAATACGCCATCTGTTGGTCATCCAAGACCTGGAAGGGGAACGAACTGTCCCCTTACAAGAGGCTACTTATTCTCTGGGGCGGCATCCCGCAAACACTATTGTCTTGGCTTCCCGGTCAGTATCAATGCAACATGCAATTTTATTGCGAGTAACTGTTCCAGAGACTGACCAATACAGCTTCCAGATTATTGATGGCAACTATAAGGGAAAAGCAAGTACTAATGGCTTATTTGTCAATGGCACTAAATGCTTTTCTCATAATCTCAGAAACGGAGATATCATTGCCTTTGGCAGTAATAAAGCTCAGGCTAAATATTATGCTGTTTCCAACATTTCAGAACAAGTATTTTCAGAATCTGGCGATGTTGAAGACTTATCTGGTTTCCTATCAGAGCAAGCCAGTCTTGCTTATCCTTTTCAAACCTTAGCTATCGATCCTAACTTTGAAGCAGCTACTGAATCCGCCCTAGCTCGCCTAGCATCCTTTCCTGAACTCATCCCCAATCCAATTGTTGAAATGGATTTCGAGGGAACAGTTACTTATCTTAATCCAGCTGCAACTCTCAAATTTCCCAAACTCAGGGAAGTTGGGACGCAACATCCGATCTTAACAGGACTATTGAGTGGAGTTAACAATCTAGAAAAAAAATCTTTTGTGCGAGAGGTGGAAGTAGGCGCAGAAGTTTTTGAACAATCTGTTCTCTACCTTCCTGAAAGTGATTTAATTAGAACTTTTATTATTAGGGATATTACAGAGCAAAAGCAAGCTACAGCTGAACTGCGCCAGCGCGATCGCTTACTACAAGCAGTTGCGGAAGCTGCCAATTATTTGCTCAGGGAAATCAATTACGAAACTGGTATTCATCGAGCTTTAGCTGTACTGGGCGAAGCTGCCAAGGCAGATCGTGCCTATCTCTTTCAGAACCATCCCCATCCTGTTACAGGGGAAATAGCAGTCAGCCTCCAGTTTGAATGGACGCACCCCTCTATTAAATCTAGCCACCACCATTGGCAGAATCAGCTTTATGAAGCTTCTGGATTAGCCCGTTGGTACAGTGTTCTCTCTAGCGGCGAGTCGATTAGCGGACTCACTCAAAAATTTCCTGTCACCGAACAAGAATTCCTGATTAGAGATGGGATTAAATCCCTTCTTCTGGTGCCTTTTCGCTTGGAGAATGAGTTCTGGGGGTATCTTGGCTTGGCAGACTGCACTTTTGAGCGTCATTGGTCAACCCACGAAGAATCTACTCTTTTAACGATGGCCGCTAGTATCATTGGTACGCGGCAGCGTCAGCTAGTAGAAGAAAAGATTCGCTATCAAGCCCTCCATGACGTGCTGACAGGGTTGCCCAATCGTGTACTATTTAATGAGCTGCTCAGTAAAACCGTGTCTAATGCCACTCGGAATGGCGAAAGTTTAGCTGTGATCTTCCTTGACCTAGATCGTTTCAAGGTGATTAATGACACTCTGGGGCACACTCTGGGAGACGAATTGTTACAAAGCGTCGCTCAAAGATTAAATGACTCACTCAGAGGCGGAGACACTATAGCGCGTTGGGGAGGCGATGAGTTCACTATCTTACTCCCGCGAGTCAATGATATTGAAGAAGTAACTCTGGTGGCGTACAGAATTTTACAAGCCTTAGAGGATGCTTTCTATCTCCAAGAGCATGAACTTTATGTAACTGCCAGCCTTGGTATTGCGTTGCTTGATAACAACAGTCCTGACGCCGAAACACTAATCCAGCACGCAGATGCCGCTTTGTATTACGCCAAGGACAAAGGGCGGAATAACTACCAATTCTACAGTGTTTCCCTAAGCGCTAAAAATCCTGAACTCCTGAGCTTAGAAAAGAGCTTGCGCTATGCCCTAGAACGCAAAGAATTTACGGTGTACTATCAGCCTCGTGTGAACATTGCCACAGAAGAAATTACTGGTATGGAGGCTCTGTTGCGTTGGCAGCACCCAGAGATGGGCTTGATTGCACCCAGTGTCTTCATTCCCCTCGCTGAAGAAAGTGGATTAATTGTCCCCATCGGTGAATGGGTGTTGCGGACAGCCTGTAGCCAAAATAAAACCTGGCAAGATGCCGGATTGCCACCCATAACGATCGCTGTTAATCTTTCTCTTAAACAGTTCCGTCAACCCAAATTGCTGGAGACTATAGCCGAAGTTTTAGAACAAAGGGGGCTGGAGCCACGCTTTTTAGAATTAGAAATTACCGAAAGCACAGCCGTTGAAGATTTAGATTTTACCAGGAAGGTGTTAGAGGATCTACAGCAGATGGGTATTTACATCTCCATTGATGACTTTGGTACGGGTTATTCCTCGCTGTCGCGCCTCCAGCATTTGCCATGCCACAATTTGAAAATAGATAAGTCTTTTATTCAAGATTTGACGCAGGATGTGAAAGTAGCTTATATCATCAAGGCCATAGTTGGCATGGGACACAGCTTAGGATTCAAGTTGACAGCCGAAGGGGTAGAAAAAGAAGAGGAACTGGAGTTTTTGAAATCTATCGACTGTGACGATGTACAGGGCTTTTTATTTTACCGCCCGGTTTCTGCAAAGCTGGCAACAGAAATCCTCGAAAGTAAACGACCAACGCTCTAGTGCAAGGAAAAACTGTTTGTACCAGTGAGGATACAATAGCATTGAATGTCCTGCTGCCAAACTTTTCCGTCCTATGCTGCCAGTCATTTATTCCGACGAATTTTTAGATCACAAGACTGGAAAATACCATCCCGAAAAACCAGAACGCTTGAGGGCGATCGCTACTGCCCTAAAAGCAGCTAGATTCGCAGATAAAATTGTCTGGCAAAAGCCCACACCAGCATCAGAACAACCATCACTGATGTCTGTGTTGCTGAAAGCGCATAGCCGGGACTATATCAAAAAACTTTGGCAAATCGCCTCTAGTGGCGGTGGCCCTTTGGATGGAGATACCCCCGTTTCCCCACGCAGTTATGATGTGGCATTGTTGGCAGTCAGTGCTTGGTTAGATGGAGTTGAGGCTGTATTGAAGTCCGCTAATCCGGCTTTTGTATTGGCGCGTCCACCGGGACACCATGCAGAAAGTGATGCGGGGATGGGCTTTTGCCTATTTTCTAATGCAGCGATCGCCGCTTTATTTGCCCTAGAACAACCTGGAATTAATCGCGTTGCTATCCTTGATTGGGATGTGCATCACGGTAATGGTACTCAGGCGATCGTTGAAAGTGAAGCACGCATTGCCTACTGTTCTCTACATCAGTATCCATGCTATCCCGGTACTGGAAGCTCGACAGAACGCGGCTTTCATAATAATGTCTTAAATTTACCTGTACCCCCTGGTAGTGATATTGCAGTATATCAGCCACTATTTGAAAGACAGGTTATACCGTTTTTAGCTAACTTTCAGGCAGATTTACTGATTGTGAGTGCTGGTTATGATGGCAATGCCGCAGATCCTTTGGCAAGTATCAATTTGCAGCCAGAAGACTACGGTTTATTTACTGATTATTGTCTAGGGGTAACTCGGAAAATTCTGTTTGGCTTAGAAGGTGGTTACGATTTTGAAACTCTTTCTCAATCAGTTGTAGCGACGATTGAACATTGTTTACTTTAAGCTTTGCTTGTTTACTTCTAGGACTTACGCACAAGACATCCCCCAACCCCCTTAAAAATTTGGCTCTTTGAGTTTCCCCCCAATTTATCGGGGGATTAGGGGCGATCGAGGTTTCAAGTTTTTAGTACCTAAGTCCTGACTTCATTGCCCGACAAAATGTTCACACAAATGGGCAAAGGTTTCTGGCACTGGGAAGCAGAAGGGCAGTTTTGATGTCAAGTTCATCAAATCTTCAGAAAGAAAAAGTTTAAGTCGGATCTGAAAGAGCTAAAGTTTTGTTAAGATGCAATTGCTAGCAGTTTCTCAGCGAAATTCACCTATCGGGGTGTGGAGAAATAAAAAGTACTAGCAGCACAAATTTCTCAAGGTGAAGCAATGACCACCTATATTTTTTTCGATGAAGCCCTACGAATGCTGACCAACGCCTATTTGATATCAGCAGTACTGTTAATAGCAGCTTCTGGCATAGGTTTGGCGGTAATTGAAACTATAGAAAAGACAGGAGAAGGCTAAGTTTACAGATGGCAGTGTAGTTATTGCCAAAAACCATTGGGTGCATGTGTTCGCTGTGAAGAAATCCTGGGAACACTAAAGCATGAAAGTCTCATAGCGTTGCAGTCTTACCTGGAAATCTACCAAACATACAGGTAGCTGTAGGGCTATTGAGACCCTAAGCAAGGAGTTACTACAATGGGTCTATTCGACGCTGTATTGGGCAGTGAAAGCCAAACCCAAACAGCACTCAATCCAGAGGAAGCTTTTGCTGTGATTATCTTAATGGCAACAGCCTCAGACGGTTATCTTTCTGTTGAGCAAGCAAATTCTATCACTTCTGTGCTATCTCGGATGGAACTTTTTAAAAGTTATCCCCATGAGATGATGAATAGGCTGTTTGAGAAAATCTTGGGCATTCTCCAGGGTGAGGGTTTTAATGCTTTATTTAATGCAGCCAAAGATTCTCTATCTCAAGACTTGCGGGAAGCAGCCTTTGCAGTAGCCACTGATTTAGTCTTAGCTAAAGGTATTGTAGATGAAGAAGATAAAAACTTCTTAAATGATTTATGTCAAGCTTTAGGGGTTTCTAGGGAGATAGCAATACAAATTGTGCAAGTAATCTTAATTAAAAACCGGGGATAGGGCGATAAAACATATCTCTAATTAAACTATACAAATAGCTTATAAACAAAGCGTGCCAAAGAAGCCTAACTCCTTTGGCACTATTTTTGGTGTTATTCTGACTAGACTGAGATTCCCGACTTTTTCGAGAACTCATATCATGTCCGCCAAATTACCCATACATAATAAAAGAACCCCACCCCCAACTCTTCCCCCCAGGCTCTTATACTGTTTGACTTTAATTATGATACAAATACCTTGGTAGGGGCACGGCAATGCCCATTGGTGTCAACTTCAGAAAAAATCTGCTTTGAGAAGGCGTTTTGCCCTCATCCCCTAACCCCTTCTCCCAAGTTGGGAGAAGGGGAACTAGAGAATTTGCTCCCCTCTC
>NZ_JBTYKD010000188.1:0-10107 GCF_054880495.1 Nostoc sp. | reverse complement strand
TTTCCGTGCATTATTGCGACTAAAGGTATGTTAATAAGCCAAAGTCAATTTTGAAACTATCTCTGTGACTGGGTTTCAAACACCTGAATCCTTACTTGAACCTTAGCAAAATTAAGAGCTTGAAACCTGAATTAATTGTAAATTATGAGTTAACTATTCCTGTAAAACGGTCTTTGATACAATCCTAGTTTTCTTGAGGTCTGCTTCCGAAAGTTCTTCTCCAGCTTGCAGGCGAGTGGCGGAAGTTTGCAACACTGTCGCCGCCCCTTTATCTCCGATTTGTAAAGCGGTTTTAGCAGCCGTTTGTAGCATCGTGGCTGCACCAGTGCGATCGCCTTGTTCCAATTTCGCCTCAGCTAACTGGGTTTGGCGATACTTCGCTAATGCTAAAATAGATTGTTGTACCTGGGGATTTAACGCTGGTTGATACGCCCGCACCACATCTGCATACACTGGCACGAGGGGCGAAAGTAAACCTTGTTCATTAACCAACGGGTTATCATAACGGATTTGCAGATGTGCGATCGCTTGTTTTCCTTCTGGCAATTGTCCCAAATAAATGTTAGCCAAAACTACCCGTTCTACATCCTGCATCAAATCTCCCAAACGTACAGCAAAACTACCATCAACTTCTGGTTCTATTGGTAACTCAATTGTGTCTGGGGCAACTTGGGCAATGGGTTTCAATTCTGCTAGTCGGACATTAGGTACTAGAGATAACAGCAAGTAGGCATTAGTTAGCCCTATAGACTGAATCCGCCCAAACAAGCGACTAAATTGATCCACAGCTTGTTCAGGACGTTCAATATGGGCTAAAGTCCCACCACCGACATCAGCAATTTTTTCTAGCAAATCCTGATTCCAGCTATTGCCAAATCCGAAAGTGTTGATAGTTAAGTTCAGCTTGGCAGCCTTTTGCGCGAGTTGAAGACAGCGCTTGTTATCATCTCGCCCAATATCCCACTTCCAAATTCGCAAACTGCGATCACCATGTCCATCTGTCAAGAGAAACGCCTGGGAAACAGCGCCTCTTGTCCCCTTCATCAGTTCTGTAATTCCCAATTCCAAGCCCTCAGCAATTACAGTACCGCCGCTAGCACTGAGTTTGCTTCTAATTTCAGATTTGATGCTTTCGGGGTCTTGGATCACTTGGTTGGGGATAATCACTGCCGCAGAACCGGAAAAAGCCACAACTGAGATGCGATCGCCTACTTTTAACCGATCGATTAATCCTTCCACTGCCTGAATCACCGTTTTAATTGGTTGTCCATGCATGGAACCGCTTTTATCCAAAATTAAGCAGAGATTAAGCGGCAGATTTTGGTCAAACTCGCCAGCGATTGCAAAAATCGTCATTGCTAATTGACGTTGGCTACTTGTTTGAGCCACATCAACATTAGAATCATTTAACGCCGATAGCAATTTAACTTTCATTGAGGAGGGGTATCTTGCAAAACTGTTTTGGAAACCATCCGGGTTTTCTTGCGATCGCTTTCGGATAAATCTTGTCCAGCTTGCAAACTGGTGGCAGAATTTTGTAACACCGTCGCCGCCCCTTGATCTCCCATTTGCAGGGCAGTTTTAGCAGCTGTTTGTAACATCGTCGCTGCACCAGTGCGATCGCCCTGTTGCAATTTCGTCTCGGCTAACTGAGTTTGACGATACTTAGCTAATGCTAAAATAGAGTGTTGCACTTGGGGATTGGGGTCTGCTTGATAATTTTTGACTACATGGGCATAAACTGGGATATTTGGTGTAAATAAACCTACCTGGTTAGCGGCTGGATCATCGTAACGGACTTGCACATTAGCGATCGCTTGTTCACCTGTTGGCAATTGTCCCAAATAAATATTAGCTAAAATCACCCGTTCTGCATCTTTCATTAAATCTCCCAACCGCACAGAGAAACGTCCATCAGCTTCTTGTTGCAGTGGTAACTCAATTGTGTCTGGGGAAACTTGGGCAATCGGTTTGAGTTCTGCTAACCGGATATTGGGCATCAGGGAGAATAGCAGATAAGCATTAGTCAATCCCACCGTTTGAATGCGGCTGAACAGGCGACTAAACTCCTCCACTACCTGATCGGATTTTTGAATGTAAGATAAAGTACCCAAACCAGCATCGGCAATTTTTTCTAAAACATCTTGGTTCCAATTGTCACCAAATCCCAAAGTGTTCAAAGTCAAATTATAACTAGCCGCTAATTCGGCGAATTTCAAACAGCGATTATTATCACCGTGTTCATTTTCCCCATCGGTTAATAGGAAGGCTTGGGAAACAGTATCTTTTTTGCCCTTTGCCAACTCTTCAATGCCCAAGCGTAGTCCTTCATCAATCGCAGTCCCACCATCGGCAGATAAGTGATTAATTAGCTGTTTGATTTTCTCTGGATTTTCGATGACTTGACTAGGTACTAAGACCTTGGCACGGTGATCGAAAACTACAATACTGAGGCGATCGCCACTGTTGAGTCTATCTACCAGACGAATCGCTGCTTTTTTGACCGTTTCTAGTGATCGCCCGTGCATCGAACCACTATGATCGAGAATTAAGCATAAATTCAGGGGTACATTCCGGTCTAAAGCCTCTGCGATCGCAGAAATCGAAATTCCCAACTGACGTTGACTGTTCAGTTGATTCGCGTCCAAATTACCATCATTCAAGGCAGGCTGCAAACTAACCTTCATAACTCAAAGTCCTTATTACGGATATACATTTTTATAAATAACTTCAAAGCAGTACTTTAGCTCTACGGAAAACCTATCCAACATAAATACACTAATATAATCAGAATATCTTAGAAGCCACGCATTGGCAGATGCAAAGCCGCCTTAAGCATTAGGGAGAAATCCGCACCTTGAGTCAGGCTAGCATCGCGCTAGGATGTATTACAGTTAACGGCATAGTTTCAGGCGATCAGTTGTTATGGACACTTCCCCAATTAAGGCTGTTCAAGCCCCATATTACGGCGATAACTTCTACCGGACACCGCCGCCAGATTTACCTTCCCTCTTGTTGAAGGAGCGAATTGTCTATATTGGGATGCCACTGGTGCCTGCTGTCACCGAATTAATCGTGGCTGAATTGCTGTTTTTGCAGTCCGACGACCCCGAAAAGCCAATTAAAATCTATATCAACTCCACCGGCACTTCCGGTTACAGTGGCGAACCCATTGGCTTTGAAACCGAAGCCTTCGCCATCTTTGACACCATGAAATATATCAAACCTCCGATCCACACCATCTGCGTCGGTTCCGCAATGGGTATGGCAGCGATGCTTCTCAGTGCTGGTACAAAAGGTTGCCGCGCTAGTTTGCCTCACTCCTCGATTATCCTGCACCAACCCAAAAGTTACGCCCAAGGTCAAGCAACGGATATTCAAATTCGCGCCAGGGAAGTTTTGGTAAATAAAGGGGCGTTAGTTGATATCTTGCATCGCACCACCGGACAGCCGCCAGAAAAAATTATTAAAGATATGGATCGGCTGTTATATCTGACACCCTACCAAGCGAAAGAATACGGGCTGATTGACCGAGTTTTTGAGAAAGAAGAACTCGCAAATCCCCCACTTCCTGCCAGTGTCCTCTAAATTCAGTTAGGAGTTATGAGTTATGAGTTATTTAATACTGCTCATTCTTAACTCTCCTACCGCCCTCAAATTATTAAAAAGGGAGTAACGAAAATGCCTATAGGCGTTCCTAAAGTTCCTTACCGGATGCCCGGAGGACAATATACAGATTGGATTAGCATCTACGATCGCCTTTACCGGGAACGGATTATATTCTTGGGGCGAGATATTGATGATGAAATTGCCAATCAGATCATCGCTGTAATGCTGTATCTGGACTCAGATGATCCAGGTAAAGATATTTATATATACATCAATTCCCCTGGTGGGATGGTTACATCAGGCATGGCTATTTTCGACACCATGCAACATATCAAATCAGATGTAGTGACTATTTGCGTAGGTTTAGCGGCTTCAATGGGGTCTTTCCTGCTGGCAGCTGGCACCAAAGGCAAACGGCTAGCATTACCTCACTCACGGATTATGATTCACCAGCCTTCAGGTGGCACCCGTGGACAAGCAAGCGATATCGAAATTGAAGCTAAAGAGATTCTGCGGATTCGTCACGAGCTGAATGGGATTTATGCTGATAAAACAGGTCAGACCATAGCAAAGATTGAAAAAGATATGGATCGCGACTTTTTCATGTCTGCCGAAGAAGCAAAAGAATACGGTTTAATTGACCGTGTGATTGAAGAAAGAAGCTCGGTAATAGTAGGGGAGTAGGGAATAGGGAGTAGGGAGTAGGGGGGATGAGGGAGAAATAACTCCAAACTCCTGTACAGACGCGATTAATCGCGTCTCTCCAAACTCCTGTACAGACGCGATTAATCGCGTCTCTCCAAATTCCCCACTCCTTTCCCCAAACAAACTGTCAACATCAAACTTTAAAATAGCAAATTAGCCCTTATTATTAATGGTTTAGGCTGGAAGCAAATAGCTGATAGCCTTTAGCTGGATATTCGATAGCTCATAGCTCAAGATGGATCTGGGAGATTGCTACCGTTTATTGGGTTTAAGGTCGGGAGCCTCTTTTGCCGACATCAAAGCGTCTTATCGACGACTGGCGCAGCAATATCATCCCGATATCAACCCAGATGACAACAAAGCCAAAGATAAGTTTATTGCCTTGACAGAGGCTTACAAACTCCTGCTGACGGTAGTACTGCCAGAGGAAAGTGCTGGACATTCAACCCAGGTGTCAACATCTGGGCGTGATGACGCTAAGGCAACGCAGTGGCAGAAAACACCAGTAACAACGGTGACAAGCCAACAACTAGGAAAACTAAAGCCGCCTAATCTATTAGAAATAGAAGAACGGCTAAAGTGGAAGACTTATGAGCAATTGCAACGATTTTTGCAAGAAAGACGATTTCCTCAAGCGATCGCACTGGCGGAAGCTTTAGCAGCTCGTTTGTCAACAGATGCAGAAGTCCGCCAATGGCTAGCGATCGCTTATCAAATTTGGGGACGGGCGCTAATTACCGAAAATCAGCTGCTCAAAGCCAGAATTTATCTCAAAAAAGCTTTGAAAACAGACCCCCATAATAAAAGTCTCTGGTATGAAGTGCAGCGCGATTTCCAACGCTTGGAACAAATTTTTTAAGGATTATTACAAACTATTTGTAGGGGCACAGCATTGCTGTGCCCCAACTGTGTATTGTATCCAAGCGATAACCACTATAAATAAATTTCTCAAAAATGATGCCAGTTAATTTTGGATTTTAGATTATCTTCAATCCAAAATCCAAAATCCAAAATCTAAAATTGGTACGATCATCGTGGCCATCCGCGCAACACTGCTCCTAATGTAGCGATTCCCTCAACAATCTTCTGTGTTGTTTGAAAACTAAAAGCTAACCTGATGGCATCATCCCCCTGTCCATTGGCGTAACAGCGAGTCCCTGGCAGAAAACTGACGCCATGTTCACTGGCCTCGGCTAGGAGTGCTTTGGCGCTGATGTCTGGCGGCAATTTACACCAAACGAAAAAGCCGCCATCTGGTCGTAAGGCAACGATATCACTGGGAAACTCTTGAGCGATCGCTTCTAACAACAAATTACACTTATGCTTGTAGCAGGCGATTAGCTGCTGAATGTGATTATCTAGTTTCCCTGTGGCACAGTAGCGAGCGACTACATGGCTGATAAATGGCCCCACAGTCCCCTCACTTTTGAACATTGCCAGCCGCTCAATAATCGCTGGATCGCCACAAGCCCAGCCCAACCTTACACCAGGCGCAATAATTTTCGAGAAGGTACTCACATATAATACCCACCCATCCTTGTCGAGGGTTGCCAAGGGTGGCACAGTTTCCCCTTGGAAGCGCAAATCGCTATAAGCATCGTCTTCCACCACTACGACGCCATACTCAGCCGCTAACCCTACCAGTTTTTGGCGGCGAAATAACGGCATAGTAGAGCCTGTAGAATTGTGAAAGGTCGGGATGGTGTAAATAAACCGGGGTCGAATGCCCTGTTTCTTCAAGTCGCTTAATGTTACTTCTAAGGCATCTACATCCATCCCCAACTCATCCACAGGAATAGTAATCAGGTGTGCGCCAGCCTGGACAAATCTATTAACTACTCGCAAGAAGGTTGGACTTTCCACGATTACCACGTCACCAGGTTCGACAAATACATCTGGTAGCAAGCCGAGAATCTGAGTGGAACCGTAGCCAATGATCAAGCGATCGCGATCGGCAGCGATTCCTTTAGCCTGCAAGCGGAGAATAATTTGCTCATATAGTTGAGCTGAAGGTGGCCCGTAATTGAGAGCGATCGGAGCCTCTTCTGCTAGGACAGCCGCACTTGCAGCAGCCAAATCAGTATGGGGAAAGAAAATTGGGTCAGCTAGACCGTAGGTAAAGCTCACAGTGGCGATTTTGGTTAACTCTGTACCGTAGGTTAGTGGTGCGAGGTTTCTAGCTCGTTCGGCGAACAAATCACTAATTCGGTAAGCAGAAGTGGTAGGAGCCATAAGTAGTTCAAAATTGAGAGTCAGAATACAAAACACACAACAAGGCGACTAGCTAAAAGTCAGATCGGAGCAAGCCTTTAATTTGTTAGCAAAGCAGGAGCGTCACTTTTCAAGAGAGTGGGGGTCTTAAACTTTCGTCATGAGCCAGAATCCACTATAGACTTCTTGCATAAATCAAAAAAAGAACCCCACCCCGCCTTTGACTTACGTTAAATTCTCCCCTAAGAGCCTGCGGGGAGGGGCTGGGGGTGGGGTGTTAGGGACTGGTCTTATGAATTCTGGTTTTTGACGAATGTATTCTTTCTTATAACATCATTACAAGTATCGTGAATATTGACTGATAGAACGGAATTACTAGAGTGAAATTAATTAACTTCAATTGGCAGCAGCTAATTCTAGGCTTAGGCTGTCTGCTACTAATGATTGGCTGTAAAAGTTTCTATCCCACTACTAACTCAGATGCTAAACCTCTCAAGGTGGCGACAGACCCCACCTTTGTCCCTTTTGAAATCCAAACGGCTAGCGGGAATTTGGAAGGTTTTGATATTGATTTGATGAATGCGTTGGCACAGCCCACCGCAGGTCTTACCCTGAGCCTGTCGTTCGCGCAGCGTCTCGTAGAGAAGGGCATCGCTAAAGTAGCAGGTTTTACAGTCCAGTTTGAAAGTCTACCCTTTGATGGCATGATCTCGACTTTGCAAGCGAAAAGAGTCGATGCCGCAATCAGTGGGATTACGATTACCGCCGAACGCCTGAAAACAATTGCTTTTTCACGACCTTATTTTAAAGCCGGACTAGCGATCGCTGTACGTGAGGACAACCAAAATATTAAAGACTTCAAAAGTCTCCAGGGGAAAAAAATTGCTGTACAAATTGGTTCAACTGGGGCAGATTTTGCCAAAACCATCCCCAACGCCAAAATTAGTACTTTTAATTCTGGTCCAGAATTTTTCCAAGATTTGCTCAATGGCAACGTTGATGCTGTGGTTAGCGATGCTTTTGCTACTTTATATGCGATTAAAAATGGCAAACTCAAAGGCATCAAAGTTGTTGCCGATCTGCTCACCCAAGAATACTACGGGATTGCTACACCTAAACCCGCATTTCTCACAAGCTTGAAATGCAGAGGGGCAGAGGGGCAGAGGGGCAGAGGGGCAGAGGGGAAAGAACTTGTACAAATCTCTCCCCTGCTCCCCTGCTCCCCTGCTCCCCTGCTCAAGAGCACAAGGTTTTGAGAGATGTGGTGAGAAATCCGGGCTAAAGACTCCCCCTATCTGGATCTAATTAACAAAGGTATAGCGACTTTGTTATCCAATGGCACTTACAAGCAAATTTATCAAAAATGGTTTAACGCTGAACCTCCGCAATTGCCAGACTCTTGGCCATAGGGCAATTCAATTTTGGATTTTGGTGAAGCAGCGCGGGAACAGGGGGTTTCCCCCATGAGTGACTGCTGAACCCGTTCGCGCAGCGTCTCCCCTTGGGAGAAGGGATTGACGATAGCGGAGCGTTAGCGAGTCCGCGATAGCGGAGCGTTAGCGAGTATTCGAGCGTCGCGTCTTTTGGATTAAATTTCAATTCTTTAATCCAAAATCCAAAATCTAAAATCTAAAATTCTTACTCCTCATCTCCCCCTGCTCCCCCATTTATAAGGAATTGGCTGCCAATATATTAAATATTTATCTAATATGCGTCACAATTAATACTGCCACCAAAATTTATTGATCAACTACAATCTCTTGTAGGTCTACTGTAGTCAGGGGCAGCCAATTGTGGCACCTTGGATCTTAGTGGCTATAAGCACCTTGGAACGGGAATTAAGGAACTTCCACTATGCTGATTTGCCCTCAGTGTAAATTTGAAAACCCCAATAGCAATAAATTCTGTCAAAACTGTGGCACGTCCCTGACTCACAAAGTCTGTCCTGAATGCAGTACCGATGATGTACCTGTGAATGCACTACGCTGTCATAACTGTGGTACGGAATGTGGAACAGTGTTTTGGGCAATTATTGCTAAGGAAACGACTGGGGAAGCTTTGGGAGATCAGGGAGATCAGGGAGATCAGGGAGTAATATCCGGCTCATCTGCTTTATCTGCTAGTTCTCAGATTGGATTAGGCTCCTATTTAGACTCCCAAGAGCGCTATCAATTGTTAGATCCGCTACCTGCACAAACGGAAACTGCCACCATTACTGATGTAGGTGTGAAAGTTCTAGACTGCCAGCCGTATCAAATATCACCTATTGAGGCAATACTAGCAGGTCAGCAATCAGATTTGCTAACGCCATCAGTGGAAGCAAGTGCAATTCCTCGCCTTGCTAAAGTTTATATTGCCTTACAATCCCAAGGTCTGCGGGAGATACCGCCGATTCACGATGCATGGCAGCAGGGTGAGATCCAGGTAGTAATAATCGAAAACCGCTCGCATTGGCAGCATTTACTCGACCTATGGCAAGAAGAAACAACGAGTTCGTTAAAAATTTTACACTGGTGTTATCAAATGACCCAACTTTGGGCAGTATTGGAACCAGTAAATTCTTGTCAAAGCCTTTTAGATTTGTCGAATTTGCGATTGGATGAAGACCAAACGCTAGGGCTACAAAGGTTGTATGTAGAATCATCGAATTCTCAGCCCGCCGCCGAGTCGCCAGAAGATGGCGAAGACCAAACATCTGCTATTCCAGAGCAACCGTTAACCATTCAAGCTTTGGGGCGGGTTTGGCAAACGCTATTTAAGCAGTCTCAACGTACTCAATTTGGCTCTGTAGTCCAGATGTTGGGGGATTTAGATGCAGGTAAGATTCAGACGATCGCCCAGTTGCGATCGCGTTTGGAGGAAATCTCTGTTGAACTGGAAGCACTAGAAACCGCAACTTTGCCCCCAATAAACGATGAAAATACTGCGGTGCCCACTATCCCGCAATTAGATGAGCCAGAAGAGATCATTAGCAAAATTGATGATATGCAAACTGTTGTGCTGGACATGCAGTTAAATAGCTTGGAAGATGCAGGATGCACAGATGTGGGGCGTCAACGTGATCATAACGAAGACTACTTTGGCATTGAAACCAAAATTCATCAGTTGCAGCTGCCTAAAAGTGGAGTTCTCCAAGGGCATGGTTTGTATATTCTCTGTGATGGTATGGGTGGACACGCTGGCGGCGAGATAGCCAGTGAGTTAGCAGTCAACACCCTACGGGAATACTTTCAAGAACACTGGATTGCCAACCAACTGCCAACAGAAGATAGCATTCGTGAGGCAGTGTATTTAGCTAATGAGGCAATTTACAAGCTCAATCAACAAGATGCCCGTTCTGGAGTGGGGCGCATGGGTACAACTCTGGTAATGCTCTTAATTCAAGATACTCAAGCGGTAGTTGCTCATGTGGGAGATAGCCGTCTCTATCGCTTGACGCGCAAGCGGGGACTAGAACAAGTCACATTAGATCACGAAGTTGGACAACGGGAAATTACGCGCGGAGTGGAAGCAAGCATAGCTTACGCCCGCCCAGATGCCTACCAACTCACTCAAGCCTTGGGGCCTCGTGATGAAAACTCG
>NZ_JBTYKD010000187.1:0-5916 GCF_054880495.1 Nostoc sp. | reverse complement strand
GGAAGAATTTAGGTTTTTCCCAAGTTAGCTTTTATTTGATGATTATTTTGTCTCCAGCTTTGAGCCAGAAAGTTATTTCTCTGGCTCTTTTTTATTAGAATGCCCGTTGAAAACCCTTGATTCTTCATGCTTTCCACGCAGGTGGACTAAGCTTTGTGTAGTAGCCAATTCTATTCGCTCAATACTTTTCAAACATCCTCTCAAGATGCTTTGAGAGCGGTTAAAAATTATCGTCGAGGACATTCTGGTAAATTTTGACCACCGTAATCAGGGCAAACGCATCTAAATTACTCTTGATCACAACCAACGTTAGAAACCAACGACAAAATCAGCATTTCTCGTTTTGTTTAGTTTCCAAGACTCAAAGCGATGTCTACGACGCGCTACGCCTACGCTAAACTTGTGTCAAGAAGTAGCTATTAATGGGACTAATCTAGAGCCTATTGAGAATAAAGTCCTTTTATTTATATTGACATGATGCATTTGCCCTGCCACCGTAATGGCAATCAAAATAATCTAGAGCATCACCAGTAGAAGAGAAATGTTGAGTTATGGAGTATGATGGGGCACTTTCTGGACTTCCTTGAGTATTTGACCAAATTTTCAAGTAGTAATCCTTGTTATCATCGCTAGACCATAACTCATAACGGTATTTACCTCCTGCCCCCTGACTCGTTAAGTAGTCAGCCAATGCTGTATTTGATGTAGACAGAAAGCTAAATACAGTTAAAACAGGAATTGCAGCTACTTTTAGGATCTGGATTAATTTCATAAATGCACACAAAACTTATTTTTGAGATTTTGTTAAACATCTTATTTATAGCAATAGTACTTATATGAAACGTCTGTAATTATACCTGTTTTAGTCGCGTGTATAGCGGTTAAGAGAGGGCAACTAGGGCGTGTTTTCAAACTCGTTATGGGACGCATAAGAAATCCCCCAACCCCCTTAAAAAGCCGGCTTTTGAGATTCCCCCCTTAAAAAGGGGGGAGTGCGCTTCGCGCACGCTACGCGAACGAGATTTCAGGTTTTGAGTGCGTAAGTCCTGCTATATTTAAGGCGAGCTTTCCTGCCCACCCCACAAGATGGATAATTTATTTCTTGTTAGTCCCTATATCCTGAAAAAGCTGCCAACAATCGACTCAAGGAATTTTGGCGTATTGCTAGCCGACATGAAAACCTTGCAATTATACAGCTATGCTAGCGATCGCACCAGAAAACGTTGGCGCATCCATTCTTTTATGGTCTTGTCTTTTTTGCAGCTGTGTGTAATCTAACTCTTAACGTTCAGTATAGCCATAGCTATTTTCAATTCAGTGTAATACCCAAATACTTAGCTAAAATTCCCGACTTTTCTAATAAGTCGGGAATGTTTTTGTTCAGCAGATGTAGTTTAACAGATCAACAATTGCTAAAGAAGGTGGGCTATTTGCCCACAGGATAATTGGGAGTTTTCAAGAATCTGCCAAAAATCTCTTTGCTTCAAATCAACCTATGAAATTAGGAGTGACTTTCTAACGGATTAGCAATATATTTGAATGTTGGCTCAGAATTCCAAGGGCCACGCTCATCTTTACCATCATCGCTTGTAGATAGGTTGTAGTAGAGAGCAACAGTTTCATCTGGCTTAATATTACCAAAGAATGGATCTGTCAACTTACCTAGTGAATCTAGAGCTTTCATAAACATCTGGGTATGAGAAATTTCTCGTGTTAACAGATGCACTAAAGTCTCTTGGGTTCCTTTGTCAGTTGCCAACTTAATCAATGCTTCGTAAGTCTGACGGGCACCGGCTTCTGCTGCAACGTTAGCTCTTAAATCACGCACTACATCTCCACCCTCATTCAAGTAAGTGGCAGTCCAAGCACTACCCTGGCTATCTAGAAAATGAGGACCAGCTCCTCGAACTGCAAACAGAGTACTCTTATAAGCCTCTGTTTGATCCACATTTTTGGTATGAGCTTCGATGAGTTTACCAACCATTTCTAAATGGCCGAATTCCTCGATCGCAATGTCTTGCAGCATATCTTTAATTCCAGCATTTTCAACATGGAATGATTGAACCCAATATTGAAGTGCTGCACTAAGTTCGCCAGTAGCTCCGCCAAACTGCTCTAAAAGTAACTGAGCAAAACGAGGATTTGCTTCAGTCACGTTAACTGCATGAATAGGCTCTTTTTTGTGAAAAAACATGGATTTACACTTCCAAAAATTATGATGTCACACAAAGGATCGGCTTGTCTTCTAGTATTTTCCAGATAGAGCTAATTTGATGTTTGATAGCTTCTCAAACTGGTGAACTAGAAGACTGAGAAAACACAGTAGTCATGTCAGTGTTGCTAACTGCCATTCACGATTACGCATTGCTGCTTCTTCTGATTAATCCCCATAGATAAATAGCAACAATTGCGCCAAGCACAGCCACTAAAATACCAGCAAGAGTTAAACCAGTGCCAGCCGCAGTAATTTGCAGAGTTCCTGTTCCTACTAAGGTAAACAGACTTCCACCGACGAAAGCACCAATGATACCCAAAATCATTGTCGAGAGAATTCCGCCGCCTTGATAGTCAGGATAAATAGCTTTAGCGAATGCACCTGCCAAAAGTCCTAAAGCTACCCAAGCAATAATACTCATAACTGCCTCAACAATCTCACTTGTATCTAAGTTATCAACTCTGATTCAAAATTCTTTCTACCAGATGGGATAAATGCTAAATCCAAAAGTTAGACAAAAAAGTTTACATCAAGATTTGGATGAAAATTGGCATTTCTAGTATAAAAATGTTAAACAAAAGTTTTGCCAGATAAATCAGGAATTCTTGAATACATAAGTCTGGATATTCTTTGCTATAGAAGTAGACATTAATAAATTAATCAATCTATGTTTTTTATATCTATCTTAAGATGTAAAAACATTATCTAACTTTTTGGAGATGCGTTAAAGTAATTCGTAATGACGCTCTCTACCAGACCCTTCTCTACGAGACGCTGCGCGTAGCTTGCAACTCCTGCGGAGTACAGTAAGCTCAGGGCAATGCGCTGCGCGTAGCTTGCTTGGATGCAGGAGTACGCGCAATAGGTTTCGGTTAAGGTGCATAGGCACTTATTGATCCCCCTTAGTCCACGCCAGGTCCTTCTCCCTTGGCGCTAGCCTCTCCCTTTGGGAGAAGGGGAGACGCTGCGGGTAGCTTGCTTCGCCGGAGGGGTACAAGTCGGGAAACCCGCCGTAGCGCACTGGCTCCCCTTAAAAAGGGGGAAATAGAGCCGTTCTGAGCCTCACTTTTTAAGGGGGTTGGGGGGAGCAAATCTTATCCGAACCATATTGGGAGTACGCGGACTCGCTCTCTGTGGCGCTAACGTAATTAAGTTTTGCAACGGGGATGTTAGACAAGAGCCACAAAACTTGCTGAAGAGTTAGAAGCTCAAGCAACTTAAACCCCCAGAATTTGTTAAATAGCGCGTGAGAATTTTGTCTCTCGTGTTCTCCTGTGAGTATCAAATATGACAGCAATATTTCTGACTAGTAATCTACCGATGTCTGTAATTTGGATCTGATTTTTTGATAAACTGACTAGACGATCCGTTTCTAATGGTTTTAACGCCTCTAGTTCCTCAGAGAAATATTCATCAAAATTGATCTTATATTTGTTTTCAATGTCTTGCTTATGCAATTGAAAGTGAGACATAATACCCATAATCACATCCCGTCTGATGATGTCATTTTGAGTAAGTTTGATACCTTTACTAACAGGTAAAGCACCTGCTGCAAGTGTCTGATAATAGTCCTTTAATTCCTTGTGGTTTTGAGCATAAGCATCTTCTAGCATACTGATGGATGTAGCACCAAAGCCAAAAAGTTCTGTCTCAGCGTGGGTAGTGTAGCCCTGGAAATTGCGTTTGAGAGTGCCATTGCGTTGAGCGATCGCTAGTTCGTCATTAGTTTTAGCAAAATGATCCATCCCAATAAATAGATATTGGTTATTCGTCAATTCTTCAATGGTCATTTTCAAAATCTCTAACTTTTCCTCTGCTGGCGGTAGCGCCTCTTCAGGAATGTTTTTTTGCGTCGGTTTGAGCCACGGTACATAGGCAAAGTTAAAAACAACAATTCGGTCAGGATTTAACTCAATAGTCTTTTTCAGCGTTTCCTGAAATGTCTCGCGGGTTTGATAGGGTAAACCATAAATTAGGTCTACATTCACACTTTCAAACTTAGCTTCTTTTACCCAACTCATCACATCAAATAGCATTTCTTCTGGCTGGACACGATTAACAGCTACTTGAACTTGGCGATTAAAATCCTGAATGCCAAAACTAATGCGGTTAAATCCAATCTGTCTCAGAAAGAAAATGTAGTTTTTGTCAATATAGCGGGGATTAATCTCAATTGAGATTTCTGCTTGTGGATCGATGTTAAAATACCGATTGATGTTTTTCCATAAAACTTCTACTTGGTCAAGATCCAAGTAATTAGGAGTACCACCTCCCCAGTGGATTTGCAGCACTTTTCTGTCTGGATCGATTAAAGCTGCGGTATTTTTGATCTCTTGAACCAAAGACTCCAGATAAGGTTTAGCAATATTCTTATTGTTAGAAATTACCGTATTACAGCCGCAGAAATAGCAAGCACTTTGGCAAAAGGGGATGTGGAAATATAAACTCATAGGAGTTTTGCGTTGATTCGATGCTGCGATCGCGGCCTTAAAATCAGTTTCGGTGAATGTTTCGCTTAACTCTGTGGCGGGCGGGTAACTGGTGTATCTCGGTGCGCGAGTGTCGTACTTTTGGATCAGATCCAGATCAAACTTGACACTAGGTAATAGAAAAACCATTGAGTTGCTTTCCAATGAATGTATGAAGGGAGGGGAGTGGGGAGTGGGCTTGCCGTGAGCGTAGCCGAATGGGAGTGAGGGGGATGAGGGAGATCAGGGAGGAAATGACAAATGACCAATGACATTCTAGGTTTAGAGAGGATCTGCATCACTCTATCCAGCAAGTACCACTGCCGATGCAAATCCCAGGTATTTTTATTTCTCCTAAGATTATTTAACTATTAATATTTGCATCACTATTAAGTTATTAATATTTATTTATTGTTTGACAAGCCAGGAGTCTGAATACACAATTTTTATCTCTAACCAGCACCAAGGTTGAAAGTTGTAACTTTTCCCGCACCGTTAATCAATGTAACTGAGCTAGGAACTAAAGATTGCAATAAACCGTTAATGTGAATAATTAATAGTAGTAGGTAATCTGGGCGCGTACTCTTTGCATCCAGCACTACAACCTGTAACGTAAGACACTGCAAATTTTGTTGATATGCTCAACAGATTCTTATCAAGTAGAATGAGCACCAGCAGTTCGCTCCTGAACCAGCATTGCTTTCGCAATCACTTCCAAAACTAGCAATACCTGAGTTTACAAATGTGGGAAATCTTCTAAGAATTCGGCTAAACCTGCTTCACCTTCGAGATAGTCGAAAAAGGTTTGCAATGGAACTCTCATTCCCACATAGACTGGAGTTCCGCTCATTATCTCTGGATCAGAGTGAATAATTCGTCGGTCACTTGACATCCTCCCCACCCTACTTCGTAGAGGGTGGGGATTCCAAAGATCGCTCTTTGGGTTTCCTCTTTCCACGAGTTGACTTGCTTGGAGGATTTGCATCACCCAAGTATTGGTCAGTCTCTCCAGAGGCGTTAGTTCCGACGTGACCCGCCGTACTCAACCCGAGTTCTAATATGTTTCGCGCTGCATTCCAGTCACGATCTTGTGTATGTCCACAATAAGGACAAGAATGAGTTCTAGTGCTAAGAGATTTCTAGCAAAAGTAATTATGTGTCATTAATTATGCACAAGTTATGTACAAAGTTTAGCTTAGGCGGTAAGCTTATTTCTCACAATTTACTTTCAAT